>DATAAG010000457.1:0-22210 GCA_036260235.1 Longimicrobium sp. | reverse complement strand
GCCGCGCTCCCCGCCTGGCTGGCCGACCTGGACGAGCCCGTCTCCGGCGAGCGCCGCGCGCAGGCGATGGCGGCGGTGGAGCGGGCGCGCTTCCGCCGTCCCGCCGCGTCCGGCTGGGGCAGCCGCGGCATGCTGGCCGCCGCGGCCACGGTGGCGCTGATGCTCACGGTGGCGTTCGGCACGCCGCCGGGGCGCGCCTGGGTGGGCGGCGCCGCGGAGTGGCTGGGCATCCGCCAGCCGGAGGCGGGGCCCACGGAGGTGGCGCCGGTGGTGGTCCCGCCCGGACGGCAGGCCGCCGCCCCCGCCGCGGACTCGGCCGCCGGCACCACCACGCCGGGCGAGGCGGCGGCGCCCACGGCCGCCGGTCCGGGGGCCCGCGTCGGCGGCCTGCCGCCGGGGATGGCGGCGCCGGTGCGCTTCAACCCCACGGGCAACTACGTGCTGCTGCAGGTGGATTCGCGGCAGCGGGTGGGGAACATCACGGTGTGGGTGGAGGACCGCCAGACCGCCGAGGGGCAGGTGGTGGCCGGCCGCACGGGCGAGACGCTGGAGCCGCTGGGCGACGGGGTGCGGGTGCGCAACGCCCGCTCGTCCCGCGCGGACTACACGGTGCGGGTGCCCACGCGCTACCGCTTCATCCGCGTGAAGATCGGCGACGAGCCGGAGACCACCATCGCCGTCTCGCGCGCCAACCGCGCCTGGGTGTGGAACGTGAGCCTGGCGGACGGAGGCAGCTGATACCGGGAAAAGAAAGGGCCTCACGCAGAGTCAGCAGAGTCAGCAGAGTAGCGTTTGACCCGTGGAAGGGACAAGCTCCGCTCACTCTGCCTGGCTCCGCGTGAGGCATCCTTTTTCGAGTTCGGTACGAGGGCTTCACCGCAGAGGATGCGGCAGCAAAGAGAGGACGCAGAGAACCGGATCCGTTCTCTGCGTCCTCTCTTTTCCACTCCGCGTCCTCTGCGTTGAACCAGCCGTCAGCGGTCGCGGGAGGACTCCACGACAAGGACGTAGGCGCCGGTCTCGTCGGCGCTGAAGGAGTTGGCGCGGATCACGTACTCGCCGTCTTCCGGCAGCGTGACCTCCAGCAGGGTGTTGGTGCCCTCGCCGCCGTCGTCCATGGTGGCGATCACCTCGAGCTCGCCGCACTCCTCCATCCGCCCGATCGCCACGTAGGTGTCGAACTCGTCGGAGTCCATCCGGATGCGCAGCTGCTCGCCGGCGCGGCCCTGGTAGCTCCACAGCTCGTAGTACGAGCCGTCCGTCTCCAGGGTGGCGTCGTCCTCGTCCAGCTCGCCGCTCACCTCCCGGCCGGCGGAGATGGGCCGCGGCGGGGCCGGGGCGCGGGCCACGCGCTCGCGCAGGGTGAGCGTGTACGCGCCCGAGGCGTCGCTGAAGGAGGTGGCGCGCACGGCGTACTCCCCTTCCTCTTCCAGCTCGTGGCTGATGCGCGAGTTGGTCCCCTCTTCGCCGCCGTCGTCGTCCGTTGCCAGGGAGACGAACTCGCCGTCCTCCATCCGCCCCAGGTCCAGGTAGGTGTCGAAGTCCTCCGACTCCATCGTGAGGGTGATGCGCTGCCCCGGGCGGCCGGTGAAGGTGTAGAGGTCGTAGTAGCGGCCCTCTTCCTCGTCCGCGTTGTCCGTCTCCGCCAGCTCGCCGGTGACGGTCTGCCCCATGGCGATCGGGCGGGCCTGCCCGGTGGTGGCCTCGGGCGCGGCGTGCAGGCCCAGCGTGTAGCTGCCCAGTCCGTCGGCGCTGAACGACTGCGCCACCACCAGGTAGGTGCCCGTCTCCGGGACGATGAGCCGCAGCCGCGCGTTGGTGCCGTCTCCGCCGTCGTCGTCGGACTTGATCTCCTCCACCAGCGGGCCCACCACGCGGCTGACGATGAGGTAGGGGTCGAACGCCTCGGAATCCAGCGTGGCCACCAGCCGCTGCCCCCGCGTGGCCTGGAAGCGGTACGCCCGGAAGCGCCCGCGGTCGAAGATGGTGAGGTCGCCCTCCTGCAGCGCGCCGGTGACGGTCTGCCCTACCTGGATGGGCTCCGCGCCGGGCTGGGCGTGCGCCCCGGCGGGGATGGCGGTCAGCAGACAGGCCGCCAGCGCGGCGCGGTGCGGGTGCTTCATGTGCCTCCGGAGGTGGTGAAGGAGCGGCGAAGCCGGACGTGGGCCCGTGCGGCCGGAGCGTGCGGTGTGCAGCGGGTTGGACCACGGCAATCTAGGCGTCTGGGCCCGCCGCGCCAGAAGAAAGAGCGAATCACGCCGAGGACGCGGAGGAAGCGGAGAGGAGACGCGGAAGCAACACCCTGCCTCCGCGTCCTCTCCCGTTTCCCTCCGCGTCCTCCCTTTGACGACGTGTTTCGTCCGTCCGCGGGTCACGCCAGGGCGGGCGCGGCCGGAGCGCGACGGCGCAGCGGGGGGAGCACGGCCGCGCGGATCTCGGGGACCTCCACCACCCGCACGCCGTGCTCCGGCGGCTGCTCCACCGCGTCGACCAGCGCCCGCGTCATCTGCCGCACCGTCACCAGCCCCAGCCGGTGCGCGGTGTCGCGGGTGGAGGGGAGCATCCCTGCCAGCGCGTAGGCGGGAAGGAGCAGGTAGGGCCACCGGTGCCCGGGGCCCAAGACGTACCACGGCCGCAGCACGGTGGCGCGGATCCCCGACGCGAGGATGGCGGCCTCCGCCTCCGCGCGGGCGGCGACGTACGCCTGCATCACGGGCGCGGGCTGCGCCACGCTCACGTAGACGACGTGCCGCACCCCCGCCCGGGCCGCGGCGCGCACCGCCTCCCGGGCGGACGCCAGGTCCACCTCGCGGAACTGGCGCGCCCTGGCCGGGGTGGGCCGCGGCGGCCCCACCAGGTGCACCAGCGTGTCGCTGGGCGGCACCAGGCCGGCGTAGCTGTCCGCATCCAGCGCATCCCCTTCCGCCAGCCCGCAGCCGGGAGGCAGCCGCTGGGCGGAGTGGGGGCGCGCCAGGCCGCGGACGCGGTGCCCGCGGTCCAGCAGCGCGCCGATCAGCCGCGCGCCCAGGTAGCCGGTGCCGCCGGTCACGAAGACGTTCATCGTCCCGCCCCTCAGCCGGCCGCGCCGGCCAGCGTCATGGCGCGGGCCACGGCCTGGCGCAGGTCGGGGATGACGTCCACGTGGTGGTGCACGGCCCGCCAGCGTCCGCCCTCGCGCCGCAGCACCAGCGTCATCCGCGCATCCACCGCGATGCGCTCGCCGGCGATGGTGCCGCCGCCCGTCTCCAGCCCGGAGACGATCGCCACGTCGGGGGTCAGCAGGCGGATGGCCACGTCGGCCGGCCGGATCTCGCCCTGCACCACGCCGGCGGACCACTGCTCCCACGCGCCGCGCACCTCCTCCCACCCCAGCTGCCGGCCGCCGGCCGGGTGCATGGCGGTGGCCTCGGGCCCGTGCGACCACGCCGCCAGGATCGGGCCGGGATCGCCGTTCAGCGCCTGCGTGAGGCCGGAGTAGAACTGGTCGATGGCCGCGCGAATCTCCTGTTCGGTGCTGCTCATGATGATCCTCCGCGTGGTTTCCATGGATGCCGCGCCGCCCACGATGCGATGCGGCCGCCCGGTGCTCCCGGACGGCCGCAAGGTACGCGTGCCTGGTGTTCATCCTCCACGCCAACAACTGCTCATCTTCTGCTCACGGCAGGGGCAGGTTCACGCACAGAAAAGAATCACGCGGAGAACGCGGAGGAAGAGGACGCGGAAAAGGCGTGCTGCCTCCGCGTCCTCTCCCTGCTCCGCCGCGTCCTCCGCGTGAAACCGCCTTTCCTCCGTCTGCGCAGGAAGCCGGTTCAATCGGCGGACCCGCGGGCTTCCCACTGCCACATCGTCTCCGCCACGTGGTCCACGGCGGACTTCAGGTGGCGGCGGAAGGTGCTGAAGGAGACGTACAGCCGCTGCGCCGCCCGCTCCTGGCTGGAGAGGGGCTCGAAGTACGCGTACCGCAGCGCATCCGCCCACTTCTCCTGCCGGGGCGATACCCGCAGCGTGTCCGCCGCGCGCCGCAGCAGCGACTGCAGCACGGGGACGCGCTCCGCGTCGGTGGATTCCGCGCCCGCCTGCGCCAGGACGATGCGCGCGTTCAGCAGCGGGCTGGCGCGCAGCTCGCGCGGGCGGGTGAAGCACCGGAGCGCGTCCTGCACCGCCTCCCGGAACGCACCTTCGTCCAGCGCCGCCGCGGGGACGATGGCGGGCGGGAGCGCATCGGCCGGGGTGGGCGAGGCGGCAGGGTCCAGTTCCCGCCGGGCCAGCACGTCCAGCCAGGTGAGGGGCGGCACCGCGCGCCAGTCGTGGCAGAAGACGGTGAAGCGGCGCTCCCCCGCCGCGTACGCCGCCTCCGGCACGGGAAAGAGGTCGATGTAGCCGAAGAACGGCGCCCAGAACTCCGCGTCGGCGATGGGGAAGAAGGTGAACGCCAGCCCGGGCGTGGTGAGGTAGTGCTGCGCCACCTTCAGGAACACCAGGCTCTGCGCGGGCCCGACCGCCTGGTACTCCGCGTCCGACATCCAGAAGCGGAAGTGCGTGGCCCGTTCCCCTGCGCGGAGCGGCGCGCGCGTCTCCAGGCAGCGGAGCGCCGCATCCACCGCGGGATCGGTCCGCCGGTCCTCCGCCGTGGCCTGCTCCAGCCGCACCATGCAGAGAAATCCCGCCGCCTCGCCGTGCGTGCCGCGGATCACCAGGAACCCCTCCGGCTGGCGCCGCAGCCAGTGCATGGCGATCTCCGCGGACTCTTCGCCCTCGTGCCGGGCCACCATCTCGCGCAGCCGCGGCGCGTCTTCCGGGCGCGGGGGATGGGGGACGGTGGTCCCCGTCTCGCCCCAGTCGATGAAGGGGCGGACGAGGGGGTTGTCGCGGTGCAGGAAGACGTAGTCGGAAAGGACGCGCTGCTGCTCGGGGCCCATGGTCTCCCCCAGGCGGCGGGCGTAGTAGCCGCGCGCCCGGTGATGCAGCTCCGCGAAGCGGTCGGGGTTGCGCCAGCGCAGGTCCGCGGAGAGGGCGTCGCGGGCCAGGTCGTGCGGGAACAGCCCCAGCGGCCCCGTGTCGATGAACGACACCCCCCGCAGCCACCGGAACAGCTCGCCCGCATCGTCCACCCCCACCACCTCCGCCAGCAGCGGCTCCGTGGTCACGCGCAGCAGGGCGGCCGCCTCAAGCGCGGCGCGGTGCTGCGATGTGGGCACCTCGGCGGCGAAGCGCTCCAGCAACGCGCCGATCACGTCCGGCGACTCCGCCGCGGCAAAGCGCTGCCCCGGGCGCTGCTCGATGACGTCCGCCACCAGGGTGAGGGCGAGCGGGTGCCCGTGGGTGAAGTCCAGCACCGCCTGGTGCTGTTCCGCGGGAACGTCGCGGCGCGCCAGGTAGCTGCGCACGTCGTCCGGCCCCAGGTTGCGGAGGGGGATCACGCGCACCAGCGCCCGCCACCCGGGGTCGGAGCGCCACGCCTCGGCGGGCGGGTCGCGGCCGGCCAGCACGGTGAGCGTCCGCTCCGGCAGCTGCGGGAGGAACTCCTCGCGCAGCCAGGCGTCCAGCGGCCGCAGCAGCTCGCAGGTGTCCACCAGGATGACGGCGGTGCCGCCGCGCGCGGCCAGCGTGTCCGCGGGAGGTGCGTCCGGCGCGCCCAGCGCCGCCGCCAGGGCGCCCTGGAACGCCTCCGGGGCCGGCTCCACGTTGCGCACGTCCAGCTGCGCCGCGGTGGCGCCCGCCTCTGCCGCGAGGACGGCGAACTCGCGCAGCAGCGTGGTCTTGCCCACGCCGCCAGGGCCGTAGACGTGCAGGACGTTGAAGGGCAGGTGCGGGGCGCCGAGCGCGGAGCGGAAGAGGGCCCGCTCCGACTCGCGCCCCACGAACCGCTGGCGGCGCAGGGCGCCCAGCCGGTCCGCGAGGCGTGACGACATGGGAGAGCTGCTGCCGGGGGACGAAGGCGCCGGGGGAACCGCCGCGCCGTCGTCTGCCATGTTAATGCGGCCGGTGCCAAAGGCAAACGTTCCGTGTAACAGGCGCGTGGCAGACGAGGGGACACAGCGTCTCCGCAGAGCATACCAGGAACCCACGCCACGCGATGGCAAGCCCCGGCCGTGCCTCTGCAACGGAACTTTACCCCCTCTCCCGACCCTCTCCCGCGCAGTTGGGGAGAGGGTGCGGCTCTCAGCCGCGGGTGAGGGCCCTCGGGGTAGAGCCCGCCTCGCCACGAAGCCCTCACCCCCTCACCGGTTCACCCCTACGCCGCCGCCGGCTGCACCCGCGCCGGGGCGGCCTCCCCGCCGCGCATCCAGGCACGGGCGGCGAGCGCGGCGACCACGGCCCACGCCAGCAGGGCGCCGGCCGCAAGTGCCGTGGCGGGGGCCGGCTCCAGCACCGAGCGGCCCTGCGCCGTCTGCCAGGCGATCCCCGCGCACGCTGCCAGCCAGGCGAGCCCCGCCGCGTGGATCCACGGCCGCGCGCGGTGCGCGGCCACGCCGGCCCAGGTGAGGAGGATGGCCACCAGCGGCAGCGCCTGCAGCCCGTGGAAGCCGATGGCGTGCAGCGGCAGGATGCTTCCCTCCGCCCCCGCCCGCGACCCCTGCACGGCGCTCATCCAGAAGCCCGCCCCGAACGCCGCGAAGGTGGCCAGGGCGCCGTAGCGCACCGCCAGCAGCAGCGGCCCGTCCGCCCCGTCCGTGCGCCGGACCAGGACCTTCCACGCCAGGATGGCGAAGGTGACGATCATCCCCATCGCCGCCAGGAAGAAGAACCCGCCCAGGACCTGGTCGAGCGTGGATCCCACCCGGGTGAAGCGGGGATCGATGCCCCGCGCGATCTGCACGTTCTCCACCCCGAAGGCATAGAGCGACAGCAGCACCAGCGACACCCGCCAGGTGACCAGCCCCCCGCGCGACCAGCGGGCCAGCGGCACCAGCATCACCAGGCTCAGCAGGTAGATGCCGACGGCGATGTCGAAGGTCATCGCCTTGCGCAGGTGCCCCTCCGTGCCCACCAGCTCGCTGCCGCGGACGCCGATCGCGACCGCGCACCCGATCCCCAGCACGATCCCCAGCAGCGCCGTGGCCGTCAGCGCCCGCTCGCGGCGAAAGACGCCCAGCGCGCCCGACGCCGCCGTCCGCACCGCCGCGCCCAGCCCCCCCGCCGCCGGCACGCGCCCCACGCTGGGCTCCGTCTCCGCCGGGTGCTCGTGCGCCGCGCGGCGGCTCAGGCTCCACGCGCGCAGCAGGTAGTAGGCAAGGAAGCCCGCGGGGCCGAACATCAGCGTGGCGAACAGCAGCACCGACTGCACCGGCATGGACACGTGCCGGTGCTGCAGGTTGTCGCGGTAGATGAAGAGCGCCGCCAGCTGGTCGAACGCCAGGATGTGGATCCACGCCACCAGCGCGATGTCGGGGTTCGCCAGCAGCCCCCGCACTCCCTCCGCGTTCCCGTAGTCCGCCATGATCCCCGGCCCCGTCTGCATCAGCAGGGGGACGATGCCCAGCAGGTACAGGACGGAGAGGAAGACGGGGAACACGAACGACTCCGCCACCCGCCGCGTCACCCGCCAGGTGGGGAGCAGGATGAGCAGCAGCCAGCCGAGCATGGCGATGCCGGCCACGTTGAACAGGAACGCGTACATGGGGCGGCTCCGGCGCGGGAGTGGGGGGACGATGCGGAAGAGGCGATGCGCGGTACCGCAGGCCGAGCCGGGAACGGCCGACCATCCAGAGCCGCGCTCCCGCCGGATACGGCGGGACCCGCGGCCGGGTTTCGGCCGCGGGTCCGGGGAGCGTCACGCCGTCGCGGTCGGCCCGGCCGCGGCGGTCAGACGGTGGCCGTGGCCCGGGGCGGCGCAGGCGCGGCACTCCCGGCGGCGGCGGCCCGGCGCTTTTCCGCCTGCCGGCCGCGGAAGCGCAGGATCAGGTACACCAGCATGGCCAGCGGGCCGACGAACAGCACCCCCGCCAGGATGATGGACTGCGCCCACACCGGGATGTACCTGCCGTTCTGGTTGTCGTTGTAGATCAGCATCCCCACCACCTGGTCGAACGCCAGGATGTGGATCCAGAACACGGTCCAGAACTCCGGGTTGGCGAACAGCCTGTAGACGTCCGCGTAGTTGTCGAAGTTGATCAGGAGCAGCTGCCCACCCAGCGCCTTGACCATCGCGATGAGGCTGATCGAGTAGAGCAGCGACAGGTAGAGGGGAAAGATCCCCTCGTCGATGATCCAGTTCGTCACCTTCCAGCGGGGGAGGAACACCAGCAGCACCCAGCCGATGAGGCCTACCTTCGCCAGGTTGAACAGCAGCACGTACAGGGGATTGATGACGGGCTCCATCATGGGCTCCAGGGCGCAGGGGACGAAAGAGGCGGGATCAACGAAGCGGCGGGCATGCACAGGATACATCCCGCCGCCCGAATCATCCAGAGTGGCGTTGCCGCGCGGCGTCCGAGCGTTTCACGCGGAACCATGAAGGAGAGGACGCAGAGAGAGCCGGAGCTTCCTCTGCGTCCTCGCTTCCCCGCCCCTCCGCGCCTCTGCGTCGAACCGCGCTTCCTCTCGCCGGAGTGCGGGGATCAGTGCCGGGCAACGCGCAGGGTGTAGGCACCCGTTTCATCGGGCGTCAGCGAGGTGGCGCGGATCAGGTACTCGCCGCCCTGCGGCAGGGTGATGGTGATCTCGCTGTCCAGGTCGCCGGCGCCGTCGTCGTCGGATTCCATCTCCGCCCACTCGCCGTCCACCATGCGGCCGAAGGAGAGGTACGCGTCGAAGTCCTCCGAGCGCAGAACGATGGTGATCGTCTCGCCCTCGCTGCCGCGGTACGCCCACACGTCGCCGTACGCGCCGTCGGGCTCGCGCGCGTCGCCGGCGGAAAGGCGGCCCTGCACCACCTCGTCCGGGGCGATGGGCGACGGGGGCACCGCCACCGCGGCGGGCGCCGGGGCGCCCTGCACCAGCAGGGTGTATGCGCCGGTCTCCCCCGGGCCGGACGAGCGCACGTGGATGTGGTACGCGCCGTCGTCGGGGAGCGTGACCGTCAGCAGGCTGTTGGTGCCCTCGCCGCCGTCGTCGTTGGCGTCCATGTCGGTGCACTCGCCGCCGTCCACCTGGCCCATCTCGACGTAGGTGTCGAACTCCTCGGAATCCAGCCGGATCGTGATGGTCTCGCCCGCGCGCCCGCGGTAGGTGTAGGTGTCGGTGTACGAGCTGCCCGCCTTCTCGTCGCCCCGCGCCAGCTCGCCCTCCACCGCCCGGTCCAGCGTGATGGGAATGCCCGTGTCGGCGGGCCCGTCCGGCTCGTCGGCGATCCCCTCGTCCTCCAGCATCAGCTCGTAGCCGCCCACCTCGTCGGCGTCGTACGAGTTGGCGCGGATCTCGTACGTGCCGTCCGCCCGCCCGATGAACTCCACCAGGGCGTCGGTGCCGCCCGCGCCGTCGTCGTCCGTCCGGCACCCGTCGCACTCGCCGCCCACGCGGGAGCCCACGGCCAGGTACGCGTCGAAGTCGTCCGAGCGCAGCGTGACGCGGTAGCGGTGCTCCGCCTGTCCCTGGAACCGCCAGACGTCGTAGTGCGAGCCGTCGTCCAGGGTGGGATCCGACGCGGTGAGCTGGCCGGTGACGCGCTGGCCGGGCTGGATGGTGCCCTGCGCGGCGGCCGGCGCGGCCGCGGCGGTGGCCAGGAGTGCGAGGAGAAGCGTGCGGTGCATGAACGTCCGCTCCGGGAGGGATGGGGGAAGGTGCGGAAGCCGCGCGGGGGAAAGCGCGCGCAGTGTTACCATCGGCGGCCGCGCCCCGTTCCGCCGCCCGGACGGGGGCGCTCGCGGGCTCAGCGGCGCCGCAGCGCGAGCGCTGCCCGTTTTCGCCGATGGATGCAGGGAGGAGAGCACGGAAAGACGCGGACGGAGCAAGCCCGGAAACGCCTCTACGTCCTCTCGTTCTTCCTCTGCGTCCGGTAGCGCGGCACGCACCGGGATCACCGGGGTCGGGCGATTCGGCCGCGGCCACACGGCAGAAGACGATGCAGGCGCGAGAGACGAGGGCGCCACGGGATCCGTTCAAGACCGAGAGCAGGAAACGCCCGCATCCGGACGTGCGTGCCGCTCTGCGTACCAGACGATCAACCGGGCGCGGAGCAGCGTGCGAACGCGTGCATCGCCAGGACCGTCGGCACTTCGGAAGGCCGAGCGCCAGTCGCCTGCCAGTGCGTACGCCAGAGCGATGTCGTTCCACTCCTCCCACGTGCGGCTGGCCGGTATGTCCATGCGCCCGGACCGCTCCGCCTCGGCAAACAGCTGGCATCCGGATTCCGTGTCTCCCAGGCGTATCTGCGCGAGCGCACGCCAGGCCCATCCGTCCGCCCACCCCGGATCGCCCCTGCGTTCCTCCGTCCCCTGCTCATCCCATTGCAGAAGCTGCCGCGCGAGATCCGTACGCTCCGCCCCAGCGGCCTGTGCCGCCAGCCGCTGCACGTGCGTCCACGCAGGCTGGAAGTCGGCCGAGACCTCGCTCGCCGCGTCCGCACCGACCGCAAGGATCTGCACGGCTGCGGGAGTAGCCAACCGCCCGGCGCGATCCAGCTGAAGGAGAAGCTCCGCTGCTTCGTAGACCCGGTCAAAGGCGTCGGTGGAGTCAGACCAGGCACGCAGCACGTCCGTGAAGTGGTGGGCGGGCGCTCCGCCGGCCGCCACCACGGCGGCCTGCGCCTCGAGGACCGCGGGAGCCACGCCCAGGCTGTCGAGCACCGAGCGAGCCGCAGGCAGGTTGCCGGTTCGGGCAAGCGCCTCCACCCAGTTGACCCGATCGTCCGTGTCCGCCGAGTCACGCGCGGCCACGCCCAGCCAGGGGCCTCCGCACGCGCGATAGGCCAGCAGCGCCGCATCCGGCCAGACACGTACCGCCACCCTGTCCACCCGGCGCAGCTCTCCCGCGATGCGCTCGCAATCCGGGGCGGGCGCCGAGGCATACGCTGCGACCCGCGCCAGCACGTTGAAGTCGCGGTCGCGAAAAAAGCCTGCAACCCGCTCGGCTTCGCGGAGCTCCCCGGTGCGGCCGAGGGCCGCCGTGGCCTGAACGATCACCGGATCGTCGAGATTCTCCGTCCGCGCCGCGTTCACCAGCGCGGAGAGTGCCTGGGACCGCAACCCCCGCGGGGTGGAAAGCCACCAGGCCCGGCCCAGGGCGGCTCCGACCGCGGCGAGAACGGCGGCGATGACGATCGAGACGAGGTAGATCCGCGCCTTGCGCGTCCGGGCAAAGACGGCGGCCTTGTTGGGCAGGCCGACCAGCGGGGGAAGGAGGGCCAGTGCCTCAGCCTGGTAGCTGCGTGCCGCGGCCCCTCGTGCCCGCGCCGGTTCGCCCCGGAGGTCAGGCGTGTAGGAGTCGCCGCGCGCGGCGTCGATCTCCTGCAGCCGCCGGGGCAGAATTCGATCGGCGCCATCCCGCGGGCCCACCAGGCACGCCAGCACGCGGTCGCTCCCGTGCACGCGCACGAACTCCGCGATCTCCTGGTCTACCCATGTGGAAGCGGCGGAGCTCCGCGACGCGCAAACGATCAGGTAGCGCGAGTGCGCGAGTGCTTCACGAAGCCGGTCGGGAAGCGGACCGGCAGACAGGTGGCTCCGGTCGAAGAACAGCTCGCGCCGCTTTCGGCCAGGCACCCAGAAACGCGTCAACAGGCGGTGCAGCCACGCCACCGTCTCCTGGTCTTCATGGGCGTAGCTCAGAAAGGCGTCGTAGCGGAGCCCTTCCGCCGCCGCGGGCTTCTGGGGCAGTTCGCCGGCGCCGCCGGCGGGCGAGTCGTCTTTCACGGGACGGGTGGGCACTCACGCCTGGAGAAGCTGGGCGGCGTCCAGCACCCATGTCTTCACGCCGCGCTCCTCGGCGGCTGCCACCATGTCGCGCGTGCCTCCGGGGCCGTCGCCGCCCCTGCCGTTCCAGAGCGCCACCAGCGCCACCTTCTCCGGCCCGTAGGCCAGCGCGTTGTGCAGCATCCACAGGTTGCTGCGGTTCCACACGGTGTAGTCCTTCCACGGCCGCAGCCACCGGGGCAGCTCCAGCGCGTGGTCGGAGTTGCCCAGAAAGCGGTACGGCCGGCTGGCGAACAGCGCGTTGAAGCGGTCCACCCATTCCCGCCCGCCGTCCGCCACCGACGCGCGGACGTAGTCGTCGCGCGACACCACCAGGAAGAGCTGCGTCTCCACCCCCAGCTCGCCGCACACCTCGTGGAACAGGATGTCGCCGCCGCTGGCCGCCCCCGCGATCCCGAGCACCGGCCTGCCGGCGGCGGCCGCCACCTCGGCCTGCACCGCCGCGCGGATCATCTCCCGCGCCTTTCCCTCGGCCGCGGGGGGAAAGCGGGGTGCGCCGCGCCCCGGGGCGTCCACCCGGTGGCCGGTGAAGACGATCACCCGTCCCGGCCCGCCGCCGGCGGCCGCGCGCGGCTTCTCCACCTCGTCCAGCACCTCCGCCACCGCGGCGGTGTTCGCGGCCAGCACGCCCAGCCCGCGGTACATGTCGATCTGCCGGCGCACCACCGAGACGGCGAACTCGCCCGCGGCCTCCAGCCCCTCGCGGTAGCGCTGCGCCACCATCCCCGGGCGCGTGGACGTGACGAACGCGAAGTCCGCCAGGGTGATCTTGAGCCAGGGATCGGGCGTGCGCTCGAACTCCGCGCGCCGCTCGGCGGTCTCCAGCGCCAGCTCCACCGCGGCGGCAATGCGGGCCGCCTCCTTCTCCATCCGCCCGCGCTCGCGCTCCGCCTCGCCCTCGTCGGGGAACGCGTCCAGCCAGGCGTCGGGATACGCGGCGGCGAGCTCCAGCCACACCCTGAGCAGCGCCAGCGCGTTGAATCCCGAGTAGTAGTGGTTGCGGTCCTCGGCGAACCCCTGCTCGTAGTCTTCGTACGCCCGCCTGAGCCGGAACGAGCGGAGCGCCTCCAGGCGGCGCTCGTCGCCCTCGGGCTTTTCCTTCCACGCGTTGATCCAGCGCGTCTTTTCGTTGCTCGCCCGCAGCGCCAGCGCTTCGGCCAGCTCCGGACCGCGCACCTCGGGGTGGTCGATCACCCGCTGCACGGCCTCGTCGCTGCGGGCAAGGTCGCCCAGCCTCTGGTAGCTGGTGGCCAGCCGCGTGTTGGCCTCCACGTCGTCGGGATCGTACCTGCGCACGGCCTCCCAGGTGGTGCGCGCGCCGTCGTGGTCGCCCAGGTCGAACTGGGCGGTGCCCACCGTGCGCAGCCCCTCCATGGCCCACGGCAGGCGCAGCGCCTCGGACGAAAGGAGCCGCAGGTCGCCCCGGCGCCCCTCCTTCTCCGCCCGGCGCACCTCTTCGCGAAAGTCCGCCGGCACCGAGAGGAGCCGCGCCCAGTCCGTGGGGGGAAGCGCGGGGAGGAGCTGAAGGACGGGGCTGTCGGCGTCGTCGGAGTCCAGCGTGGCCCTGAGCCCCTCGATGAGGGCCGGGAGCGCCGCGGCGGGGTCGGCGGCCGGGTACTCCAGGTAGCGGTCGGTCTGCAGGTCGAAGGGGACGCGCTCCGCGTCGCAGCGCAGCAGGAAGGTGCGCGCGGCCCGGGCGGCGTGGCGCACCCCCAGCTCGTAGAAGACGTTCGCGTTGTGCACGGAGATGTCGGCGATCACCAGGTCGGTGGTCACCAGCAGCCGGAACATGTCCTTGCGGATGTTCCCCGCCCGGGCGATGCGCTCGGTGGTGCCGCCCTGCAGTCCCACGGCGGCCAGCGCGGGCGCGATCAGCTCGTCGTGCACCTTCTTGAAGTCGATGGTCACCTCGTCGCCGGCGGCGTTCCGGATCGTGCGCGGCCTGAAGGGGCGGACGATGAAGGCGGTGCGCATGGCGCTACCTCCAGAATTCACGGAACGGGGTGAGGTCCACCGCCCGGGCGGCGGCCCGGCCCACGCGGACCAGGTCGTCCACGCCCGCCACCGCGTCCAGCCTGGACACCCGGTCCGGGTCCACGTCCGGGAGCCCCAGCGCGTCCAGTCCGGCGCGGCTCAGGTCGGCGTCGTAGCGGGCGTAGAGGAAGGCGCGCCCGCAGTCCTCCTCCACCGGGACCGGCGGGCCCAGCTCGTCGCAGGTGGGAAGCCTGCCGCCGTCCACCCGCACCTCCCGGCGGGGGATCAGGTCGCACAGCTCGCGGTCGATGCGCGCTCCGTACACGCACCGCCCCACCGTGCGGCAGTTGATGTCCTGGTCCACCTGCGCCGCGTACATCAGCGCCGAGGGGAGGGAGCGGGCGTTCTCCATGATGCTGGACGACGGGTCCGGCACGGTGGCGCCGGCCGTGGGTCCCGACCCGGTGCCCACGGAGATCAGCATCATCTGCTTCTCCCCCTGCTTCCAGTTCAGGCGGTACTCGGGAAGGGTGGCCATGCGGTACAGCAGGAACGCGGGGTTGTTGTACGGCGTGACTCCGCCGTCCACGAAGACGAAGGACTTTTCCGCGTTCCCCTCCTCCCACTCCAGCACCTCGGGGGGAAAGAAGACCGGGGCCGCGGTGCTGGCGCGCACCAGCTTCCACAGCGGGATGCGGAGGTTGCAGTCCTCCCGGTGCCGCAGGTTGTAGCGGGCGAAAGGGTTGCTGCTGATGGGCCAGGGAGAGTCGGTGGTGGCGTTGCGGGTCACCACCAGCAGCAGGCACTTCAGGCTCTCCGACGCCAGGTCGGTGTGCTCGCCGAACACCTCCTGCAGCTGCTCCGCCAGCGGATCGGACCGGTACAGGTTCCAGAAGCGCTGGATGATCCCGGCCCGTTCGAAGATCATGGGTCCGAGCTCCGTGTAGAACCTCAGCAGCTCGGCCACGGACATGCCGCGCGCCAGCCCCGCGGCGATGATGGCCCCGGTGCTGGTTCCGCCGATGTAGTCGAAGAAGTCGCCGAGCCGGAAGCCGGCCCCCTTTCCGGTCTTCTCCGCCAGCTGCCGCTCGATCTCGGCGAGAATCTGCAGCGTGAGCACGCCCCGGATGCCGCCGCCGTCCAGCGCCAGCAGCTTGCGGGGACGCTCCTCCTGGTACCGCTCCCTCAGATGTCCCCAGTCCGTCATCGTGTCCCTCCTTCATGATGCGCGAGGCGGCGGCGCGGCGGGGTTCCGGCGTCGGTGTCGTGGCCGATGAAGATGCCCCCCCGCGGTGTCGAGCGCTCTGGCGGAGGGGAGGGACCGCGGCTGGCGGCCGGACGGTGGATGGTGCCGCAGCCGGAAGATAGGCGGGGCGGAAGCGCGAGCAAGGCTGACGCATCGCCGGCTCCGGAGCGCCGGGAGAGCGGGATTCCGTTCCGCTTACCCACCCGGACGCCTCGCGCTCATCCGGGCTCCCCGAACGGAATGGCCTCCCGCGCAGCCAGCGGAGTCGACAGAGGAACCTCCGCCGACTCCGCCGACTCCGCCGACTCCGTGTGATACCGAATTCCTGAGCTGTATGATGTCGACGAACGCCGCGGCCCCGCCCGGAGGGGCGAGGCCGCGGTCGTGGTGCGTGGGGGATGGATGCGCGCTCAGGCGATCATCATCATCGGCTCTTCCAGGTACTGCTTGAGCGTCTGGAGGAACTGCGCGCCGGTGGCGCCGTCGATCACCCGGTGGTCGCAGCTCAGGGTCACGCGCATCCGCTGGCGGATGGCCATGTTCCCCTCCTCATCGACGACGACCTTGGGCCCCACCGCGCCTACGGCCAGGATGGCGGCCTCGGGCGGGTTGATGACGGCGGTGAACTCCTCGATGCCGAACATCCCCAGGTTGCTGATGGAGAAGGTGCTCCCCGTGTACTCCTCGGGCTTGAGCTTCTTCTCCCGCGCGCGGCCGGCCAGCTCCTTGACCTCCGCCGCAATCTCGGTGAGCCCCTTGCGGTCCGCGTCGCGCACCACGGGGGTGATGAGCCCCTCCTCCACCGCCACCGCCACGCCGATGTGCACCTGCTCGTAGAGGTGGATGGCGTCGCCCGTCCAGGCGGCGTTCACGAACGGGTGCTTGCGCAGCGCCATCGCGACCGCCTTGATGACCATGTCGTTGGGGCTGGTCTTGATCCCCTGGTCCTTGAAGCGCTCGTTGATCCGCGCCCGCAGCGCCATCGCCTCGCCCATGTCCACCTCGACGGTGAGGAAGAAGTGGGGCACGGGGCCGATGGACTGCGTGAGCCGCCGCGCGATGGTCTTGCGCATCTGCGTGAGCGGATGCTCGCGGTAGCGCGCGTCGGTGGAGGGCGGCACGGGCGCGGCCGGCGGGGCGGACGGGGGCGCCGCGGCGGCCTGGGGCTGCGGCTGCGGGGCCGCGGCCTGCGGCTGGGCGCCGCCCTGCGCCACCGCCTGCTCGATGTCGCGCTTGATGATGCGCCCGCCGGGCCCGGTGCCCTGCACGGAGCCGATCTGCATCCCCGCCTCCTGCGCCAGCCGGCGCGCCAGCGGCGAGGCCTTCACCCGCCCGTTGTCCTGCCCCGTCCCCTGCCCGCCGGCGGGGACGATGGAGGGCTGCCCCTCGCCCGTGGCGGCGCGGGTGCGGGCGTCCGGGGTGGGGGTGGGCGCCGCGCCGGCGGGGGTGGCCTGGGCCGGGGTGCCGCGCTCCGCCTGGTCCTGCTCGGTCTGCCCGGCGGCGGCCAGGGCGGCGGCGCCCTTCCCCACGTCGCCCCCGGACGCCACCTGCTCCAGCTTCTGCTCCGGCGCCTTCTCCTCCACCGAGGGCGCCTGCGAGGCGACCGCGTCGGCCGTGCCGGTGAGCGCCGAGATGTCCTCGTCCGCCCCGGCGATCACGGCGATCATCGTCCCCACGTTGCTGGTGTCGCCCTCGCCGATCAGCCGCTTGCGCAGGACGCCGGACCCGCGGGCCACCAGCTCCATGGTGGCCTTGTCGGTCTCCACCTCGGCCAGGACGTCGCCTTCCTTGACTTCGTCGCCTTCGTTCTTGAGCCAGGTGACCAGGCGCCCCTCTTCCATCGTGGGCGAGAGCGCCTCCATGTAGACTTTCGTCGCCATCGTCGTCTTCGTCAGAAGTGCGTGAGTGCGTCAGTGCGTTCGTGCGTGAGTGGGTCTACTGACGCACTCACGCACTCACGCACTCACGCACTATCTGTAGAGAACCTGGTTCACCTTCTCCACCACCAGCTCCGCGCTGGGCTTGGCGGCCCGCTCCAGCCCCTTGGCGTACGGCATGGGCACGTCGGCCTGGGTCACGCGCAGCACCGGCGCGTCCAGGTGGTCGAAGGCCTCTTCCTGGATCATCGCGGCGATGGTGGCGGTGATCCCGCCGAACGCCCACCCCTCCTCCAGCAGCACCACGCGGTTCGTCTTGGCGACCGTCGCCAGGATGGCGTCGGTGTCCAGCGGGCGCAGGGAGCGCAGGTCCAGCACGTCGGCCTGCACGCCGTCCTTCTCCAGCGCGGCCGCCGCCTGCAGCGCCACGTGGATCATCTTGCCGTGCGTGATGATGGAGACGTCGCCGCCCTCGCGCTTCAGGTCGGCCACGCCCAGGGGGATGACGTAGTCGTCGTCCTCCGGCACCTCGCCCTTGAGGTTGTACAGCATCTCGCCCTCGAAGACGGCCACCGGGTCGTCGTCGCGGATGGCGGCCTTCAGCAGCCCCTTGGCGTCCGCGGGGGTGCCGGGGACCACCACCTTGACGCCGGGATAGTGCGCCACCTGGCTTTCCAGCGCCTGCGAGTGCTGCGCGGCCAGCTGCAGCGCGGCGCCGGTGGGCCCGCGGAAGGTGACCGGCACCCTGAACTGGCCGCCGCTCATCGACCGCATCTTGGCCGCCGCGTTGAAGATCTGGTCGAACGCCAGGATGGCGAAGTTCCAGGTCATGAACTCGATCACCGGCCGCACCCCCGTCATCGCCGCGCCCACGCCCAGTCCCGCGAAGCCCAGCTCCGTGATCGGCGTGTCGACGACCCGCATCTCCCCGAAGCGCTCCAGCAGCCCCTTCGACACCTTGTACGCGCCGTTGTAGACGCCGACTTCCTCGCCCATCAGGAAGACGTCCGGATCCCGCTCCATCTCTTCCGCGAGCGCCTGGTTCAGGGCCTCACGATACGTGATGACAGCCATCGGTCAGCGCTTCCTTCCGTCGAAGTACAGACGCCCGTTGACGTCCTCGTTCGCGTAGATCTCAGTGTAGAGCTCGTCGAGCGCGGGTTCCGGCGACTTGTCCGCGAACTCCGCGGCCTCCTCGGAGATGCGCTTCACCTCCTCGTCCATCTTCTCCAGCTCCTCCTGGCTCAGGATGTTCTGCCGCGCCAGCAGGTCGGCGAAGATGCGGATGGGGTCGTTCCCCTTCTCCTTCTCCACGTCCTCCTTGGTGCGGTAGACGCCGCTCACCGGGTCGGACATGGAGTGGCCCACGAAGCGGTAGGTGCGCGCCTCGATGAGCGTGGGCCCCTCGCCGCGGCGGGCGCGCTCCACGGCCTCCTTCGTCACCCGATACATGTCCAGCACGTCCATGCCGTCGGCCACCGTGCTGGGCATGGCGTAGGCGCTGGCCTTCTGGTAGATGTCGTACAGCGACGACGCGCGCTCCCACGCGGTGCCCATGCCGAAGCGGTTGTTCTCCACGATCAGGATCATGGGCACCTTCCAGAGCGCCGCCATGTTCAGCGACTCGTGGAACGCGCCCTGGTTCACCGCCGCCTCGCCGCAGTACACCTGGATGACGCGGTCCTCGCCGCGGTACTTGATCTTCCAGGCCACGCCCAGCGCCAGCGGGATCTGCGCCCCCACGATGCCGTGGCCCCCCAGGTAGTTCTTCTCCACGTCGAACATGTGCATGCTGCCGCCCTTGCCCTTGCTGCACCCGTCGGCGCGGCCGTACAGCTCCGCCATCACGGCCCCGGGGCTGATGCCGCACTGCAGGGCGTGCACGTGCTCGCGGTAGGCGGTCATCACGTAGTCGTCGGGGCGCTGCGCGTGGATGGCGCCCACGGCCACCGCCTCCTGGCCGATGTACAGGTGGCAGAAGCCGCCGATCTTGCCCAGCGCGTACGCCTCGGCGGTCTTTTCCTCGAAGCGGCGCGCCAGCAGCATGTCGTACATCATCCGGCGCAGCTTGTCTGGCTCCAGCCTCTGCAGGCGCTCCTCGTCGCTCAGCCTGGGCTTGTGCTCCGTCTGCGCCTCGCGGTCCGGCTGCACCGCCTCCATCTCCGCCTCTTCGGAGTGGTCGTGCGCGCGCGCCGCCTCGGGCGACTGGTCCTCGGCCTCCGCGACGGCGGCCACCGAATCCTGCCTGTTGTCGTCAGCCATCTCTCTTCTCTTTACCGTTGCCCCCTCGCGGGGCCGGTGTGATCAGGCGGACTGCCCGTCCGCCGGGAGAACCCCCTCGTAGATCTCGGCCAGCCGCAGTGTCACGCCGATCGACTCCAGCCCCACCTCCCCATCATGCCCCTCGACCTCACTGAACAGCCAGAAGGCCTCACCCTGCCGTGTGTACCATTCCACCCGCACCTGTTCCTGGGACACAAGCAGGTAATCCCGCAACGAAGACAGACGCCGATAGTTTTCCCACTTCTTCCCGTGCTCGTAGTCCGCCGTCGTGGGGGACAGCACCTCGACGAGCACCACGGGATTCAGAAGTAGCTCCAGCCGCCGCGGTTCCAGTTCGGCCCCGCCACAGAAAACCGCGACGTCCGGCAGAAACGCGTTTTCACTCCGGTTGGGCTTCACGAGCATTCCCTGCGATACCACGCGGCAGGTCGTACCGCGCAACGCAGTGAACAGTGTCCCGGAGATGTTGGTCACGATAAGGTTGTGCGCGAAGGAAGCGGCGCCGAGCGCTACCACCCGCCCATCGACGAGCTCGCTCCGCTCCTCGCTCAGCTCTGCGCTGGCGAGGAAGTCGTCGAGCGTGATCGTTGCGCTCTGCGGGGTCGTAGCCATCAGCGTGTCTCTTACAGGCTGCCCAGCTGCACCAGCCGGGGCGCGGGCGGCGTGACCATGGCGGCGCGGATGGCGGCTTCGGCCGGGTCGATCGCCACCTCGCCGTCCACGTCGGCGTCCACGATCTGCGTGATGCTGCCGGGGCCGCCGGCGTCGATGGTGCGCGCCTGCTCCTTCGCGTGGTACGACGAGCGCACCAGCGGCCCGCTCTCCACGTGCCCGAAGCCCAGCTCCCGCTCGCCGATCTCCTTCCAGCGGCGGAACTCGTCCGGGGTGACCCAGCGGTCCAGCGGCACGTGGTGCTCCGACGGGCGCAGGTACTGGCCCAGCGTAAGGATGTCCACGGACGCCTCGCGCAGGTCCTTCATCGACTGCCAGATCTCGTCCTCCGTCTCGCCCATGCCAAGGATGATGGCGCTCTTGGTGAGCTGCGCCGGGTTCATCCGCTTGACCGCGCCCAGGAACGAGATGGACCGCCAGTAGCGCGCGCCGGGGCGGACGATCCTGGACAGCCGCTCCACGGTGTCGATGTTGTGCGCCAGGATCTCCGGCCCCGCCTGGACGACCGTCCGCAGCGCCTCCTCGTTCCCCTTGAAGTCGGGGATGAGCACCTCCACCGAGCAGCCGGGGACACGCTCGTGGATCTGGCGGATGCACTCGGCGTAGATGGCGGCGCCGCCGTCGCGCAGCTCGTCGCGGTTCACGCTGGTGATGACGGCGTGCTCCAGCCCCATCGCCGCGACGGAATCCGCCACGCGGCGCGGCTCGTCCCGGTCCAGCTCCGTGGGCATGCCGTGGGCGACCGCGCAGTACTTGCAGGCGCGGGTGCACACGTCGCCCAGGATCATGAACGTCGCCGTGCCGCTCTCCCAGCACTCGCCGATGTTGGGGCAGTGCGCCTCTTCGCAGACGGTGTGCAGCCCCTGCGAGCGCATGAGGCTCTTGAGCCGCAGGTAGTTGGGGCCGCCGGGCGCCCGCACCTTGAGCCACTCGGGCTTGCGCGCGCGGTGGCTCACCGGCTCGCTGCCGTCGGGGCGCGGCAGGTTGACGGTGCCCTTGCTCTTGACGATCCCGTTGTCCTTGCCCGCCGGCGCGTAGCCGCGGGGTGCCTCGGGCGTCTGGGTGCTCATCTATCCCTCGTATCTGCGGGGCTGCGCGCCCCGCGCTGGCTCTTTCGTGCGCACGGCGGGGCGAAGCACGCATGCGGCTTCGCCCCGCCGGTTGCCGCGAGCCCGGCCCCGCGGCCCGCAATCCGTGGGCCGGGCCGGGTGTGTTGCGATGCGCCAAGTTAGCCCGTGCCACCGTGAAAGGCAAACGCCCCACCCGTCTTCTGAGCCGCGCTCACCCGGATCACGGACATCGGCGCGGGACACGCTCCATCCGGTTTGGCTCAACCCGGAACAAAACAGCCGCCCGGCGGATTCCTGAACTTCGTCTGCATCCCGGCCCAGCGCAGCTCTTACGCGGAAGGCGCGGAGCTGCCGTTTCCTCCCCGCGTCTTCGCTCCCGTCCTGTGCATCCGCGCGCGATTCCCCGGGCTCCGCGGGGGCGAAAAATTACCGAACTCGGCTGGGGCGGGCGGGGGCCGCAAGCGAGCAAAAGAACGAGCTTCGTACTGCAGCGACGGCACCGTTCTTGACGGAAACGGAAGAGGTTCACATGATGGTAGCCCCAGGGAAGACGCGCGGCGTGGTGCCGCGCTTCCTTGGTCCGCGATGGCGGGCCAATTTATGGTTCCCACACCGTGAGGATGCCCCATGAGACGAGTTCGCCTGGTGGTCCCCGCTGCAGTGCTCGGCCTCTCCCTCGCGCTGTCAGGGTGTGCGACCCTGTTCGCGAGCGGGACCGAGACCGTCTCCATCAACTCCGAGCCGGAGGGCGCCCGGGTCCGGACGCAGTCAGGCCAGACGCTCGGCGTCACGCCGTTCACCACGCAGCTGGACCCGTCCAGGCGCTACACGCTCACCTTCGAGAGGGAAGGGTACGAGAACACCGTCTTCGAGCTCGGCCGCAAGGTGGACGGGATCGCGTTCCTGAACCTGCTGTGCCTGCTGTGCTGGGGGATCGACTTCGCCACGGGCGCGATGTGGGGGCTGGAGGAGAACGAGATCAACGTCACCCTTCAGCGCCGGACGGCGATGCTGGAGGAGCGGAAGACGGAGATCGCCTGCCACAACTACCGCGCGCTGACCGCCACGGAGCTGGCGGGCCAGATCGCCGCGGACGTGCGCGCCGCGGGCGACGCCGTGGTGCTGCAGGCGACCGGCGTATCGCGGGAACAGTGCGCCGTCGCCCATTGACGCACCCTCGCTGATCCGGCCAACACGCCGGAACGGAAGCGGGCCGCACCCTGGCGAGGGTGCAGC
>DATAAG010000456.1:0-20997 GCA_036260235.1 Longimicrobium sp. | reverse complement strand
GGCGAAGTTCTCCCCTCTCCGCACGCAGTTTGTGCGGGGAGGGGCCGGGGGAGGGGCCCTCGCGGGCGCAGCGTGATGCCTGCCGCAGCACGCTCGACTTCTCCCCTCTCCCGCGCAGCGGGGGAGGGGCCGGGGGAGGGGCCCCTCGCGGACGCAGCTCGATCCTGTCGAAGCGTCCCGATCTGTCGGCCTCCATCAACCTCCCCCAGGTTTTTGGGGAGGTGGGCGAGGGGTGCTCGCCCGGAGGAGGCCCCGCGGACGCACCGAACCGTGATTCACCCGGAGAACCCGATGCACGCTCGTCTGTCCGTCCTCCGCCCGGGCCTGCCGCTCGCCGTCGCCCTTGCCGCCCTCGCGCCGTCCGCCTCCGCGCAGGCGCTGTACGAGATGCAGGCGGGCGTGGAGACCCGCTGGTCCAGCGGCGAGAACCCCACGGGCGCGAAGGGCGCGGGCGGCACGGCCAACGGCGGCCGCAAGGGTGCGCCCACCATCGCGATCCCCGCCGGCGAGAGCCGCGTCCTGGCGGAGGCGACGGGCACCAGCGGCACCGTGCGGCGCATCTGGATGACCTTTCCGGACCGCGGACCGCAGATGCTGCGCGGCCTGCGCATCGACATGTACTGGGACGGGGCCGCCACCCCCGCCGTGAGCGCCCCCGTCGGCGACTTCTTCGGGATCGGCCTGGGGCGCACCGCCGTCTTCCAGTCCGCGCTCTTCTCCAACCCCGAGGGCCGCAGCTTCAACTCCGTGGTCCCCATGCCGTTCCGCACCGGCATGCGCATCGTCATGGTGAACGAGAGCGGCCGCGACCTCCCCGAGCTGTTCTACGACGTGGACTACACGGTGGGCGACCGCCACGGGCCGGAGATGCTGTACTTTCACGCCCACTGGCGGCGCGAGCGGCAGACGCGGCTGCAGCAGGACTACGAGATCCTCCCCCGCATCACCGGCCGCGGGCGCTACCTGGGCACCAACGTGGGCGTGCAGGTGGACACCGCCACCTACTTCAACACCTGGTGGGGCGAGGGGGAGATCAAGATCTACCTGGATGGCGACCGCGAGCTGCCCACGCTGGTGGGCACGGGGACCGAGGACTACGTGGGCACCGCGTGGGGACAGGGGCAGTACGCCAACCTGTACCAGGGCTCCCCCATCGCCGACGAGCGGGCGATGCAGTGGGCGTTCTACCGCTACCACGTGCCGGACCCCGTCTGGTTCCACCGCGACATCCGCATCACCATGCAGCAGATCGGCTACCTGGCGCCGCACAGCCGGGAGCCGATCATGCGCGCGGGGCGCAGGCTCTTCCGCGCCGGTCCGGGGCAGGTGGAGATGGACCTGACGAAGGACGGCAAGTTCGAGCGCTCCGACGACTGGTCCAGCGTGGCCTACTTCTACCTGGACCGTCCGGAGAGCCCTTTGCCTGCGATCGCCCCCGTCGCCGAGCGCACCGCCGGCCTTGCGCCCTGACGTGCGATGCGTCTCCCCTCTCCGCACGCAGTTTGTGCGGGGAGGGGCGGGGGAGGGGCCCCACGGCGGGCGCAGTGAGATTCCAGTCGCAGCATCCCGATCCGTCGCCCCCCTACCTTCCCACGGGGTGGGAAAGGGGCGAGGTTGCCTGACCGTCTTCACCAAAGGAGGACCACATGACCACCATGGCCGAAGCCCCCGCCGCGACCGCCGACGCGCCGGAGCCGCCCAACCCGCAGTACGACGTGGCCGCCATCATGGGCGGGCTGTACGGCGACGGCATCATCGCATTGAAGGGCGCCTTCACCCGCGAGTGGGTGCAGCAGCTGCGCGAGGACGTGGACGCCGCCTTCGAGGCCGCGCTGCAGCGCCCCGGCGGCGCCGTCGGACGGGGACCGAAGCGGTGGTACGTGGAGATCCACCCCGAGGACATCCGCGGCTTCACCGACCTGGTGACGCACCCGTGGGTGCACGCCGTCTGCGAGGCCGTGCTGGGGCCGGACTACAAGATCGTGGAGCTCGGCTTCGACGTTCCCGGGCCGGGCGCGCAGGACCAGCCGTGGCACCGCGACTTCCCCGCGCCGCAGGACACCCTGGTGGGCCGGCGCCTCAACTCGCTGGCGTTCAACGTCACCTGCGTGGACGTGTCCGAGGACATGGGCCCGTTCGAGATCGCGCCCGGCACCCAGTGGGACACGCCGGAGCACTTCGAGCACGAGATGTTCCCCCCGAAGTCCTTCTACCCGCGCTACCAGGAGCGCGCCCAGCGCAAGATGCCGAAGATGGGCGACATCTCCGCCCGCTCCGCGCTCACCATCCACCGCGGCACCAGGAACCTGTCGGACAAGAGGCGCCCGGTGCTGGTGCTGGGCGTGGACGCGCCCACCGCCAACAACGCCGAGCGCCACGACCTGCAGTTCACCCGCGCCTTCTACGAGGCCATGCCCGAGGAACTGCGCCGCCGCTTCACCTGCCGCGTGGTGGACGAGCTGGAGCCCATCCACCAGGCCCACAGCATCGAAGGGCTGATGATGGGCGAGGCGTGATGATGGAGAGGCCTCGCTGACCCGGGGCTCTTCTGGTGGGATGATGCCTTGTGCGAATCAAATCGGGGAGCGCGTTCCGCCGGAGCTCGCCACCACGCTCGTAGACAGCGGTGCAGTCCGCGCAGGCGGACTTTGCGAGTTTCCAGCGGCGACCTCGCTCCGGCGCGGTGCGGGCGATTACCGGTTCAGGCTTGCAACGGGCATCATCCACCGCGACCTCACCGGCCGTTACGATTCATGCCGGTTACCCCGGTTTCGTGCGCAGAGAAAGACAGAAATTCCAACGCAGAGTACGCCGAGGGAAAGAGAGAGTACGCGGAGAACGGCAGGATCTCCTCTGCGTGCTCTCTCTTCTTCTCTGCGTACTCCGCGGTGAGCTTCTTCCCGGAGTGCACGGGGAAGTGCGGTATCGGCGGCCGCGGGTCCGGCGCCGCGCGGCTCCCGCGGCTCGCGGGGGGAAGGCGTGGAGAAGGGGGCGGGGATCGGCACTTCGGCGCGCCACCGGCCGCCGGACGCCTGGTACTTCTCCCAGTTGCCGGGCTCGATGCGGCGCCGGCGCGTGAACACCAGCCCGCCCTGGAAGCCCTTCACCCGGATGGTCTGGTACGTGGCCCACGCGTGAAAGCGCTCCATTCCCGAGTACTCCGCCGGCGGGCCGCCGTACCTCCCCCGGAACCAGCGCGCGCGGTCGATGGGCGGCCGCGCCAGCTCCGCCAGGCGCCCGCGGCGCAGCTTCTCCATCTCCCGGATCCACGACCCGTTGATGATGTTCACCGCGGGATAGGGGCTGGGCGTGCCGTACTGCACCCGGTCGCCGGGGCCGTTGGGGTTGGCGTACCAGGGCAGCCGCGCGCGGATGAACGCCGTGAACCAGGCGAACTCCACCGGGTCGTAGCGGCGCTCGCGCACCACCAGGGTGAACTCGCGCCGCTCCACGCGGGCAAAGCGGCGCACCTCGCGCAGGAACGCCGGGTCGTCCAGGTGCGCGCGCGCCTCGGCGAAGTCGTTGAACAGCACGAACGCGCCGCTGAAGTGGATGGCGCCGTGCAGGTAGTTCACCGCGTGCGGCATGCGGCGCCGGGCCCCCTGCGGGATCTCGGGGTCCGCCGCCGTGGACCGCTGCACCATGGCGGCCAGAAAGCGCCCGATCTTCGTGACGATCACCTCGTCCGGGTCCGGCGGCACGCCGGTCCAGCGCTCCTTCGGCGGCGTGGCGAACAGGATGTGCTCCCGCCACACCGGGCCCCCCGTGTGCGGCGAGACCCCCGTGGCCCACGGGTGCGCGGGGTCCAGCAGCCCCGGCCCCAGCCGGCGCAGGTGCGCGAACTCCACCACCTTGTACGAGCCGTGGACGTTGTGGAGGTTGGAGTACGCCCAGTTCCACAGCGTGCGGGCCACGTACCCGGCGTGCCTCCGCGCCCTCCCCGGGCGTTCGTGCGTCGCGGTTTCCATTCTACCGGACCTCCTCATAGAGTCTCTTCAGCCGCAGCGGGCTCACGCCCAGCAGGAAGAGGATGACGAGCGCGATGTTCACGAGCTCCTGCCGCACCACCCCGTTGCGCGCGAAGCGCCGCGCCGAGGTCACCACCCAGTCGGGGAGCACCCGCACCGGCCCCGCCCTGCGCATCCGCAGCCAGAAGTCGATGTCCTCCATGATCGGGTACGGCCGGTAGCCGCCCAGCGCCCGGAACACCTCGGCCCGCGCGAAGTACGCGGCGTCGCCGTAGTGCAGCAGGCGAAAGGGGAGCCGGGTGACGGCGCTCATCAGCCGCAGCGCCCAGCGGTCCTGGTCGAAGCGCAGCCGGAAGCAGCCGCCCCCCAGCGCCGGGTCCGCGCACGCGGCGCGGATGGCGGCGTGGGCGTCGCGCGGCAGCCGCGTGTCCGCGTGCAGGAAGAGCAGCACGTCGCCTCGCGCGAGAGCGGCGCCGTGGTTCATCTGCACCCCGCGCCCGCGGGGTCCCTGCACCACCCGCGCCCCGGCCGCCCGCGCGATGCGCACCGTGTCGTCCTCGCTGCCGCCGTCCACCACCAGCACCTCCCACTCGCCCGGGAGCGCGGCCAGCGCGCCCAGCGCCTGCGCGATGCACGCGGCCTCGTTGTAGGTGGGGATGATGACGGAGATGGTCACGCGGGCTCCTGGCTGGCGATGCGCCGCGCGACGCGGACCGCGTCGCGGGCGATGCCGCGAAGGTAGGGGGAGGCGAAGGTGCGGCCGAAGCGGTAGCCCAGCAGGTAGAGGCCCGGCGCGCGGGTGCTCTCGCAGGCGCGCAGGCGCGGGCGCCCGTCCGCCGAACGGTCCAGCAGCCCGTCCAGGTGCCGGGTCTCGTAGCGGAACCCGGTGGCGAACACCACCAGGTCCGGCCGCAGCGGGCCGCCGCGGGCCGTGTGGACGAGCGCGCCGGCGTAGCGCTCCACCGGCCCCGCCAGCGACGCCGCGCCGGTCCGCAGCGCCCGCCGCGCGGCGTTCCCCAGCATGGGCTCGGGGAGGGCGGCGGCGCGGGGCCCCAGCCGCCAGGCGGGAAGCTGCTCGGGGAGCCACGACAGCCAGTGGACGTCCACCCCCAGCACCCGGTGCGGCACTGCCATCAGCCGTGAGCGCAGCGAGATCCACGCGCGCGAGTCCGGCGGGCGCACCTCC
The DNA here is from genome assembly GCA_036260235.1 of Longimicrobium sp. GTDB lineage: Bacteria > Gemmatimonadota > Gemmatimonadetes > Longimicrobiales > Longimicrobiaceae > Longimicrobium. The sequence continues at coordinate 15,843 of DATAAG010000456.1, read as the reverse complement.
AGCCAGCGCTCCAGCACCTCCGCGGCTGACGCCCCGCCGCCCACCAGCAGCAGCCGGTGCGCCGTGCGCAGGTCCGCGTCGCGCACGTGCAGGGAGTGCTTCCACGCGAGCTCCGCGGCGGCGGGCGCGAAGTCCGCCGGGAGCGCCGGCGCGCCGATGATGCCGGTGGCGTTCACCACGTGGCTGGCCCGGAGCTCCCGGGCCGCTCCGCCTGCGTCGCGCAGCTCCACCACGAACCCGGCGCCCTCCCGGCGGACCCGCACCGCCTCCGTGCCGGTCTGCACCTCAATCCCCTGTTCCTCGCGGTACCGCTCCAGCCGCGCGACGAGCTCGCGAAAGGTCAGGTACGCCGGCTCGCCCGCGGCGGCCCGCATCCCGGGAAGGCGCGAGAGGGCCGTGGGAGAGAGCAGGGCCATCTCCGGGTCCACCAGGCGCAGTGCCGCCGCCACCTCGGGCCCGCGCTCCACCAGCGTGTGGCCGACGCCCAGCGCCCGCAGGCACGCCGCTGCGGCGAGCCCCGCGGGTCCCGCACCCAGGATGGCGACGTGGCGTCGTGCGGCGGATGCCATGCGAGCGTGGCGGGAGGGACCGGCGCGGTGCGGCCTGCGCCCACAATCTACATCGCTCTCGCGTGTGGACCAACAATGACGTGAAGAGAGTGTCGGGGAAGGCGGTCGGGGCCCCGCTTGCCTCGCGCGCTTCACCGCAGTCATTTCCCGGCGTCCACGATCCGTCCCGGATGCTGGACGGAACCGATGGCCGGTCGGATCGCCGCCTTCGGACACCTGGATTCGTGTTCCTCTGGACTCGGAGCAGCCATGCGCCAGAGCCTGGGCGCCGTCACCCTCGTGGTCCGCGACTACGACGAGGCCATCGCGTACTTCACGCACGCGCTCGGCTTCGAGCTGGTGGAGGATTCCCCGCGGGAGGACGGCAAACGCTGGGTGCTGGTGCGCCCGCCGGGCTCGGGTGATGCCTGCCTGCTCCTGGCCAGGGCCGCCACGCCGGCGCAGCAGGCCCGCGTCGGCGACCAGACGGGCGGGCGCGTCGCCTTCTTCCTGCACACCGACGATTTCTGGCGCGACTATCCGGCGATGCAGTCGCGCGGCGTGCGCTTCGAAGAGGAGCCGCGGGAGGAAGCGTACGGCACCGTGGCCGTGTTCACGGACCTGTACGGCAACCGCTGGGACCTGCTCCAGCTGCGCAGCGGAGTGCGGGAATGAGCGCACCGCCGGTGCTGGTCGTTCCCGGCTGGACGAGCTCCGGCCCGCGGCACTGGCAGACGCTGTGGGAGCGGGCGGATCCGGGGCGGTTTCGCCGCGTGGAGCAGCGCGACTGGGACAATCCCCTGCGCGAGGAGTGGGTGCGGACGCTGGACGGGGCGGTCGCCGCCTGTGCCGCGCCGCCGCTGCTCGTCGCGCACAGCCTGGGGTGCATCGCCGTCGCGCACTGGGCGGCGGCGTTCGCGCGGCCGGTTGCGGGCGCGCTGCTGGTGGCGCCGGCGGACGTGGAGGCGGCGCACGCGCCGGAGCCCGTCCGCGACTTCGCGCCGATCCCCCTGGGCGCGCTGCCCTTCCCCAGCATCCTCGCCGCCAGCAGCGACGACCCGTGGCTGCGCCTGGACCGCGCGGAGCACATGGCGAGCTGCTGGGGCAGCAACTTCATCCGCATCGAGGCCGCCGGCCACCTCAACACCGACGCCGGCTTCGGCCCCTGGCCGCAGGGCGAGGAACTGCTCCGGCGGCTCTGTTTCTCCGCCGCACCGGATGATGCCAGGGTGTGAGCAGGCCGCTTGCATCTGATCGCGAGAGTGAGCAGACTTGCTCGACCACTCCACCATGGGTGCACGCATGGGTGTTGACGAACTCATTGGACCGCAGCGCGACGTCATCCGCCGCATCGCCGAGAAGCACGGCGCGATCAACGTACGCGTGTTCGGCTCCGTCGCCCGGGGCGAGGCCGGACCGGACAGCGACGTGGACCTGCTCATCGATGCCGGGCCGGTTACCAGCCCCTGGTTTCCCGGCGGGCTGGTCGCCGATCTGGAAGCCCTGCTCGGCCGCCGCGTGGACGTGGTGACGGAGCGCGGCCTGCGTCCGGAACTGCGGCCGTACGTGCTGCGCGAGGCGGTGCCAGTGTGAAGGACGATGCGATCTACGTACGGCACATCCTCGAATGCATCCGCCGCGTGGAAGAGAACACCGCCGGCGGATTCGATGCATTCATGGCGTCTCACACGCTGCAGGATGCCGTGCTGCGCAACCTGCAGACGCTCGCTGAATCGACGCAGCGGCTCTCGCCCGCTGTGAAGGCTGCTGCGCCGACCGTCGATTGGGTTGCGCTCTCCGGATTCCGCAACGTGCTCGTGCACAACTACCTCGGCATCGACCTCCATCGCATCTGGACCATCGTCGAACAGGACGTTCCGGTTCTCAAAGCCGCGCTTCAGGCACATCCCACCGCCACGGAGAGTTAGCGGCTGCTGGGAGAGACTCACGTAGTCAATTCATCGGCCGAGAGCATCGACCAGCTTCTGGCCTCTCTCTCTGGAAGCACTACTGTTTTCAGGTGGGTGCGTGCTCCTGCGCCTTGCCCTGATGAGCCTTCCCATGCTTCGCACGGAGGCGCACAGGAATTCCTTGTAGAATTGCTGATCGTCACAGGGCGCGGTGGCACATTCGTCTGTGTCGGGCGCAGTACAGACGACTTCCGCGCTGGCGGCCGCCTCATCGCGTGGCTTCATTCTGGCTGATGGCACGACGCTGGTCACGGCAGAACGGGAGGACCGTGATGCCAGCGGCGCGGCAGGTCGTCAAGCCGACATCCGGTTCAGATATCGGCTACTCAGTTCCGCAGGAGGCGCGGATGGACCGAGCACGGCGAGCTGCAGTGTGCGTGATCTCGTGCTCCCACGTTGCCGCTGATGTGCGCGAAGACGGACAGCGCGTAGTCGTTGCGGCGACTTCAGTCGCTGGGCGGAGTCCAGGCCCGTCGCGCGTCGTAACCAGATCGTAAACCACTCGCTTTGACAAAGCGGCGGCGGCTGTCCATCTTACCGGAATGGCTTCTGAGCAGCTTCTCCAGCAGATCCGGCTGAACGGGACGGTCCCGCGGCACGTGGCCATCATCATGGATGGCAACGGCCGCTGGGCCCGCGAGCGCGGCCAGCCCCGCGAGTTCGGGCACCGCGCCGGGATGCGCGCCGTCCGCGCCGCCGTGGAGGCGGCCGGCGACGCCGGGGTGGAGGTGCTCACCCTCTTCGCCTTCAGCAGCGAGAACTGGCACCGCCCGCAGGGCGAGGTGGCCGCGCTGATGGCGCTGCTGGAGCTGTACGTGCGCAAGGAGCGGCGCGAGCTCAAGGAGAAGGGGATCGAGGTGCACGCCGTGGGCGACCTGCACCGCCTGGGGCCCCGCACCCGCGCCGCCATCCAGTCCATCGTGGACCACACCCGCGGCGGCACGCGCATGCGGCTGAACCTGGCCATCAGCTACGGCGCCCGCGACGAGCTCGTCAACGCCGCCCGCCGCCTGGCGGAGCGCGTGCGCGAGGGCACCCTGATGCCGGGCGAGATCGACGAGGAGCTGTTCGCGGAGCAGCTGTACTTCGCCGGCGACCCGGACCCCGACCTGCTCATCCGCACCTCCGGCGAGCTGCGCATCTCCAACTTCATGCTCTGGCAGCTGGCGTACACGGAGATGTACGTCACCCCCGTGCTCTGGCCGGACTTTGGCCGCGAGCACCTGTTCCGCGCCATCCTGGACTTTCAGCAGCGCGAGCGGCGCTTCGGCCGCGTGCTGGCCGGCTGAGGTCCGCAGTGGCGGCATCGGAGACGCGCACCCGCGTCCTGGTCGCGGTCCCCGGCGTCGTCCTGGCTGTCGCCGCCGGCTACGCGGGCGGGTGGGCGCTCGCCGCGCTGCTGGCCGTGTTCGCCGCCCTCATCGCGCGCGAGCTGCTCGGCATGGCTGCCCGCAAGGGGCCGCGTCCGCTGACGGGCGTGGGGATGGCCGGCGCCGCCGCCGTGGTGCTGGGCGCCGCCACGGCCCCCGCCGACGGGCTGGCCAACCCGCTCCCCGCCGCCTTCCTCGTCCTGCTCGCCCTCCTCGCCGGCGTGGCGGCCATCTGGGCCCGCGGCGCGGAGGGCGAGCCGCTCCTGTCCGTGGCCGTGACGGTGTTCGGCGCGGGGTACGCGGCGCTGGGGGCGTTCGCGCTCTTCCTGCGCCACCTCCCGGGCGTGGACGACGCGGGGCACGGCGCGGCCCTCCTCTTCGCCCCCGTGCTCCTCACCTGGGCCAGCGACACCTTCGCCTACTTCGGCGGGCGGGCGTTCGGGCGGCGGAAGCTCATCCCCCGGGTCAGTCCCGGAAAGACGGTGGAGGGCGCGCTTTCCGGCCTCGTGGGGAGCGTCGCGATCGGCGCGGGGTACGCGCTCTTCCTGGCGCGCTTCGACGGCTACGTCCCGGGCGTGCTGGAGGGCGCGGTGCTGGGGCTGGTGGTCTCCGTCACCGGCCAGCTGGGGGACCTGGTGGAGTCGCTGTGGAAGCGCGACGTGGACGTAAAGGACTCGGGGACGCTGCTGCCGGGGCACGGCGGGGCGCTGGACCGCTTCGACTCGCTGCTCTTCACCCTTCCGGTGGGCTACGGGTTCTTCCGCTTCGTCGTCGGGCTCTGAGGGAGGGGGGCGGATGAAGGGCGTCGCCATCCTGGGTGCCACCGGCTCCATCGGCGCGAGCGCGCTGGCGGTCCTCGACCAGCATCCCGGCCGCTTCCGCGCCGTCGCGCTCACCGCCCACCGCAGCGTGGACGCGCTGCGCGACCTGGTCGCCCGCCACCGCCCGTCGCTCGCCGTCCTCTCCGACGCGCGGGTGCCGGAGCACCACGAGGGCGGCGCGCGGTGGAGCTCCGGCCGCGAGGCGCTGGTGGAGGCGGCCACGCACCCGGACGCCGACGTCGTCGTCAACGCGCTCGTGGGCGCGGCGGGGCTGGAGCCCACCCTGGCGGCGCTGGAGGCCGGCAAGCGCGTGGCGCTGGCCAACAAGGAGTCGCTGGTCTGCGGCGGCCCGCTGGTGCTGGAGGCGGCGCGGCGGGGCGGGGGAGAGCTGGTCCCCGTGGACAGCGAGCACAGCGCCATCCTGCAGTGCCTGGCCGGATCGAGGGCGGACGAGGTGCGGCGGATCATCCTCACCGCGTCCGGCGGCCCCTTCCGGGGGATGGCGCCGGAGCTGCTGGAGTCCGCCACCCCGGCGGACGCGCTGCGCCACCCCACCTGGGACATGGGCGCCAAGATCACCATCGACAGCGCCACCCTGGCCAACAAGGCGCTGGAGGTGATCGAGGCGCACTTTCTCTTCGGCGTGGAGTACGAGCGCATCGAGGCGGTGGTGCACCCGCAGTCCATCATCCACTCCATGGTGGAGATGGTGGACGGCTCCGTGCTGGCGCAGATGGGGTTTCCGACGATGGAGATCCCGCTGCTGTACGCGCTCAGCTACCCGGCGCGGCTGCCGTACGAGTGCCGGCGCTTCGATCCCGTGGCCGCGGGAACGCTCACCTTCGAGCCGGTGCGCTCGGACCGCTTTCCCGCCTTCGCGCTCGGAGTGGAGGCGGGGAGAGCCGGCGGCACGGCTCCCGCAGTCTTCAACGCCGCCAACGAGGTGGCCGTGGCTGAGTTCCTGGCCGGCCGCGCCCCCTTCGGCGCCATCGCCCGGGCGATCGCGGACGCGCTCGCCCGCTGGCCCGGCGGCCCCGTGCGCACCCTGGACGACGTGCGCGAGGCCGACGCCTGGGCCCGGCGCGCCGCACACGAACATCTCAACCGGCTGGCCCCGTGCTGACGATCCTCGCGACGCTGGTCGCGCTCTCGGTGCTCATCCTGATCCACGAGTTCGGGCACTTCTTCGCCGCGAAGTCGGTGGACATCGCCGCCCCCCGCTTCTCCCTGGGGCTCGGCCCGCGCGTGGCGGGCTTCCGGTGGGGCGAGACGGACTTCGTCATCTCCGCCATCCCGCTGGGCGGGTACGTGAAGATGGCGGGGATGGAGGACGACGAGGCCTCGTCCGCGCTGGAGGGCGGGGAGGAGGAGGAGCCGGTCGATCCCTCGCGGACCTTCGACGCCAAGCCGATCTGGGCCCGCACCTGGGTGATCTCGGCGGGCGTGATCATGAACCTGCTCTTCGCCCTGCTGGCCAACATCGTCCTGGCGGTGGCGCAGGGCGAGCCGTACGTCAGCGAGACGCGGCTGGCGCCCGTCACCACCATCGGCGGCTCGGCGGCGCAGGTGGCGCAGATCCCCACCGGCTCGCGCATCCGCTCGGTGAACGGCGCGCCGGTGGCCAGCTACACGGAGATGCGCGAGGCGCTGGAGCAGGCGCCCGCCGGGCCGGTGGCGCTGGGCTTCGAGGGCGGGCGCGAGGTGCGGCTGCAGCTGCCGGAGTCCGGCCGCAGCCGCGACACGGTGGTCGCCGCGCTGCGCCCACTGAGCGAGCCGGTGCTGGGCGCGGTGACGCCGGACGACCCCGCGGCGAAGGCGGGGCTGCGCCCGGGGGACCGCATCGTGAGCGTGGACGGGCAGCGGATGGCCACCTGGGACCAGGTGGTGGAGCGGGTGCGCGCCAGCGCCGGCAAGCCGCTGGCGCTGGAGGTGCAGCGCGGTGACGGCACCTTCCGGGCGACCGTGACCCCGCGGGCGGAGCGCGAGCAGGGCGCCACCGTCGGCAAGATCGGCGCGGCGGAGCTGCCGCAGATCGCCTACCGCAAGCTGGGCTTTGGCGCGGCGCTGGCGCAGGGGTGGCACGAGACGGTGGGGATGGTGCGGCTGCTGCTGGTGACGCTGCGCGACCTCTTCACCGGCGCCCTGTCGCCGCGCAACCTGGGCGGGCTCCTTTCCATCGGCGAGGCGTCGGGGCAGAGCGCGGAGCAGGGGCCGGCGATGTTCCTCTTCTTCCTCGCCTTCCTCTCCGTGAACCTGGCCGTGCTGAACCTGCTGCCGATCCCCATCCTGGACGGCGGGCACCTGATGTTCCTGGCGATCGAGGCCATCCGCGGCCGACCGCTCTCGCTGGAGGCGCGCATCCGCCTCTCCCACGTGGGATTGATCATCGTGGTGGGGCTGATGCTGTGGGCCAACGGCAACGACGTGGTGCGCCTGGTGGAGCGGTACCTCAGCCGATGAGGAGTGCGTGAGTGCGTGAGTGCGTGAGTGCGGGGGGGGGCTGCCCGCCTGCGCCGGCACGAGGAACGAAGGTTCTGCGGAGACAGGGAGGAGAGGACGCGGGGAGCAGCCGGATTTCCTCTGCGTCCCTCGTGTTTCCTCGGCGGGCCGTGCGTGGAACCGCTTCTCTCCGCATGCGGGAGGGGGCGGGGGCCGGGGGTTGAACTATCGAGGGTTTTCGTGGTACAATAAAGGGTTGTTCCGTATCGCTCTCCGGGCGGAACGAGTGTTTGTCCGAGAGCGCTGGTCCCCCCGCGGGCGCTGGATGCACACCCGGGCGCCGACCCACCCCACTACAGCGAGACAGGCGAATGGATCGGACTCAGCTCGACCAGATCGAGCGTCTCCTTGTTCGTGAGCGCGAGAAGATCCTGCGGTCGCTCGGCCGCTTTCAGCAGCAGTCCAAGCTGAGCCGCGAGAGCGCCGACGCGGACCTTTCCAGCTACTCGTTCCACATGGCCGACCAGGGGACCGACGCGATGGAACGCGAAAAGTCGTTCCTGTTCGCGAGCAAGGAAGGGCGCTACCTGTACCGCATCGAAGAGGCGCTGCGCCGGCTGTACAAGGATCCGGAGGGCTTCGGCATCTGCCACGGCTGCAAGAAGGAGATCCCCTTCCAGCGGCTGGAGGCGCTTCCCCACGCGCGGTACTGCCTGGACTGCAAGCTGCGCGAGGAAGAGGAGAAGGCGGCGTAACGGCGAGGTTACAGGGGACAGGTTACAGGGTACGGCCTGCAACGGCGGAAGGGCGGCTCTCGAGGTTCGAGGGCCGCCCTTCGTGCGTTCGCGGGGCGCCGTGGGCGCCGCCGCGGGCTAAAGCCCTCGGCTAGAACTGCCAGAAGCCCGGTCCTGGCTCGCTTCCGCTCGCCGGACCGGGCTTCAACGGCACGACTGCCGCGCCACACGCCAGGTTGGAAGTATACACCCCCTCCCGCGCAGTTTGCGGGAGGGGGTGGACGAGCCCAAGCGAGGCCGGGGGAGGGCCCGCCGGGGCGGGCCTCAGAACAGCGCCATCTGCGCCGGCAGCCGCAACGCCCGGAGCCGCGTGACGTCGATCGGCTCCAGCGGCGCCTCCTGGCGCGCCACGTCCAGCATCCCGGCGAAGCGGCGCCTGGCCAGCGCCTGGCCCACCACCTCGCGGGCCAGGGAGGCGTCGTTGGCCTGCTCGCTCATGTGCGCCAGGATCACGGCGCACAGGCCGTCGTGGAACAGCTCGCCCGCCAGCTCCGCCGCGGCGCGGTTGGAGAGGTGCCCGTGGCTCCCCCCGATGCGCGCCTTGACCGACCACGGGTACGGGCTTTCGCGCAGCAGGATCTCGTCGTGGTTGCTCTCCAGCACCAGCACGTCGCAGTTCTGCAGCGCGTGCCGCACCGGCGCCGTGGCGCGCCCCAGGTCCGTGGCGATCCCCAGCTTTTCACCCGTCCCCCGCTCCGTCACCGTCACCGCCACGGGATCGACCGCGTCGTGGACGGTGAGGAAGGGCGTCACCACCAGCGCGCCCACCTCCACCGGCTCCGCGCTGGAGTACGCGCGCACGTCCTCGCTGCCGTCCAGCAGGTCGCGGCAGACGTTCTTCGTGAGGTCGGTGAGGTAGAGGGGCAGGTTCCAGCGGCGGCCCATCACGCCCATGCCGCGCGTGTGGTCGCTGTGGTCGTGGGTGACCAGGAGGGCGGTGAGCGAGGCGGGGTCGACGTCCACCGCCGCCAGCCGGCGCTCCAGGTCGCGCCCGCTGAACCCCGCGTCCACCAGCAGCCGCGTGCCCCCCGACTCGATGAGCACCGCGTTGCCGCGGCTGCCGCTGCCCAGGACGGTGACTTTCAAGGAAGTGCGTGAGTGCGTGAGTGCGTTAGTGGGCTCTGTCGCATGGGGCAGGCTGCGTCGTTGCTGGCTGAGGCAGTGCGCGGCGACGGGGGAGTGCCCGGTGCGGTGTCTTTTACTAACGCACTAACGCACTAACGCACTAACGCACTCACGCACTCCGCCCCTTCTCCCACGCCCGCCGCAGCTGCCCCGCGGCGGCCTCGGAGAGAGCCACCTTCCGGCGCGCCATGGCGCGCGCGGCGACCTCCAGGAACTTGTCCACCCGGTACACCGACAGCTCCTCGCCGGTCCCCCAGCTGAAGGGGGGAACGTACTTGGGCGGCAGCAGGGCGCCGTACAGGTTGCTCCCCGCGCCCACCACCGTTCCCGTGTTCAGCAGCAGGCCGATCCCCGTCTTCACGTGGTCGCCCAGGAAGCACCCCACCTTCAGCTCGCCCGTGTCCTTCTCCCCCTCGGGCGTCCACAGGCGGACGTGGCCGTAGTTGTTCTTCAGGTCGCTGTTGGTGGTCTCCGCGCCCAGGTTCACCCAGGCTCCCAGGTAGGCGTGGCCGATGTGGCCGTCGTGCGCCTTGTTGACGTGGTCCAGGCAGACGCTCTGCGCGAACTCGCCGCGGATGCGGCACCCCTCGCCGATGGTCACCGCCTCCAGGTGCCCGCCCAGGAGGATGGTGTCGCGCCCCACGTACGCCGGCCCCGCCAGCCGCGTGAACGCCTTCACCGTCACGCCGTCGTCCAGCCAGACGGGGCCGTTGGAGGTGTCGAAGACCACGCACGGCTCGATGCGCACCCTCTCCCCCAGCACCAGCGGGTGCGCGCCGAAGCGGTGGCTCCCGGCCGGAAGCCGCGCATCCGCCGTGTCGGGAAAGAGCGCGTCCACGTCCGCCGTCACCTGCTCCGCGTTCCCGGACATCAGCTCCCACACCGGGCCGATCATCCGCCCCTCCAGCTCCACCGCGCCGGTGCGGTCCAGGATGGTGGGCGGGGAGTCGAAGAACTCCGGCTGCGGCGCGGGCGTCCCCGCCGGGGCGAACCATCCCGCCACCTCGCCGCCCACGATCAGCACCCCCGCCCCGCCCCGCCGCGCCAGCCACAGCTCGCCGCTTCCCCACGCCGGCACCGCGCGGGCGGAAAGGAAAAGGCGGTCGCCCTCCCGTGGCGCTTCCGAATACGGGAGCACCGGCGGCGCGTCGCCCTCCTCGAACCCCGCCAGGTGGTCGGCGCCCAGGTGCGCCACGCAGCGCGCGTCGAAGACGCGTTCGGCGCGCCGACGGGTGGTCAGCGCGCCGAAGCGCAGCTCGCCCCCGGGCCGGGTGAGCGCGAACGGCTCCCAGCCGCGGGACACGGCGTCGTCGAAGAGGATCAGCGAAAGATCGTGCATCGGGGGAGAGAACAGGTACCGAGTACCGAGTACCGAGTGCCTGGGGACCAAGTCCCGGTACTTGGTACTCGGTACTCGGTACTTTTTTCCTCACAGCATCCGCAGCGCCTCCGGAAGCTGCTCCAGCATCGCCTTCAGGTCCGGCGCGCGGTCGCGGTGCGCCACCAAGGTCACCCCCGCCGTCCGCACCACCACCAGCCCCTCCACGCCGAACGCGACCACCGGACCGCCGTCGGCATACAGGATGGAGTCGCGCGCGTCCACCGCGAACGCCTCGCCCAGCAGCACGTTGCCCCGCTCGTCGGCCGGCCGCGTCCGCGCCACCGCGTCCCACGCCCCCACGTCGTCCCAGGCGAAGGTGGCGCGCACCACGCCCACCCGGTCGCTGCGCTCCAGCAGCGCCTGGTCGATGGAGATGGTGGGCGCCACGCGGAAGAACTCCTCCGTCCCGCCTTCCCTCAGCAGCGGGATCAGCTCGCGGAACTCCGGCGCGTGGCGCTCCAGCCCGTCCAGCACGTCCGCCACCCGCCAGACGAAGAGCCCGGTGTTCCACAGGTGCACGCCGGAGGCAAGGTACTCCTCCGCCACCGGCCGCGACGGCTTTTCCACGAACTCCGCCACCGCGTTCCCCGGTTCGGGGTGCGCGTCGGCCTCCAGCGCGTCCAGCGGGGGGCCCAGGCGGATGTACCCGTACCCCGTCTCCGGCCGCGAGGGCGGCGCGCCGATGGTGAACAGCCGCCGGTGCCCCGACGCCAGCTCCGCCGCCCGCGCGATCAGCGCCCGGAACGCCTCGGGAGGATGGATGACGTGGTCCGCGTGCAGCGAGACCATCACCGCGTCCGGGTCGCGCCGCTCGATCTCCGCCGCGGCCCACGCCAGCACCGGCGCCGTTCCCGCCGCGCGGGGCTCCAGCAGCAGGTTCCCGGGGCCCAGCTCCGGGAGCGCGTCCAGGATCGGCTCCGCCAGGTGCGCGCCGGTCAGGATGCGCAGCCGCTCCTGCGGGACGAGCGGGACGATGCGCTCCACCGTGTCGCGGATGAGCGGCTTCTCCGAGGCGAGCGGGAGGAGCTGCTTGGGGCGGCGGGGGGTGCTCACCGGCCAGAAGCGCGAGCCCACGCCCCCGGCCAGGATCACCGTCCACAGGTGCGGGTTCCCCGCGGCGGGCACGGCGTCCGTCACTCGTCGTCCCCGTCGCCGGCGGGCGGGCCGCCGAACAGCTCGTCCACCCGGGCCAGCAGCTTCTTGGGGCTGAACGGCTTGGTGAAGAAGTCGGTGGCGCCCAGCTCGATGGCCTGGCGCCGGTCGGCGTCCTGCCCCTTGGCGGTCAGGATGATGATGGGGGTGTCGCGGCGGTGCGGCAGCCGGCGCGCCTCCGCCAGCACCTCCAGCCCGCTGGCGTAGGGCATCATGATGTCCAGCAGCACGACGTCGATGGGGTCCGGCCCCTGCAGCTCGTCCAGCGCCGCGCGCCCGTCCGCCACCAGGGTGACCTCGTACGGGCCCTGCTCCAGCTTCATCTGGATGATGCGGCCGATGTGCGGCTCGTCGTCGGCCACCAGCACGCGGCGGGTGGCGCGGGGGTCGTCTGCGTTCATCCTCGGCGGGAGGAGGGGGGAACCACCGCCCCGGCGGCGGGGTTGTACGCCGTCACACCAGCCCGGCCAGCTCGCCGCGGCGCTGCGCCAGGTCCCGCAGCAGCGGCGCAAAGCCCACGTCGCCGCGCAGCAGCACGGCCAGCAGCACCTCGTCGCTCAGCACGTCCACCAGCGCCACCCCGTCGGCCAGGCGCACGACCACGGTGGTCGCCTGGCCGTGCCCGGCGGCCCGGCCCAGCTCCGTGGCGGCGGACGCCACCCCGGGGACCATGGCCGAGACGGTCTCGGCGTCCAGCCCGCCGTCGCCGGTGTGGGCGATGAGCAGCCCGTCGCGGCCCAGCACCAGCACGTGCTCCACCCCCGCGTGGGCGGCGAGCGAGGCGAGGGCCGTCTCCAGCTGGGGCATTCGGGCGTTCTCCAGTGCGGTGTTCCGGGTGCGAGGGGCGGCGAGCAACGTACCCGCCGGGGCTCGCCAAAGTCAACCCTGGCGCCCCCGCGGCACCTTGACGCCGCCCCCGGCCGGTCCGTAAGGTTATCCCCTGCGTCCGCCCCCGCGGCAGGCGCCTTTTTTTCACGCGTCATCCCCGCGCACGCGCGCGGGGCCCTGGCGCCGCGCAAGGAGTGGTTCGTGCGCTTCGTCCGTCTGTATCTGCTGCTCGCCAGCCTGTTCGTCTCGTCCGCGGCGCTGGGCGCCTGCGGCGACGATCCGCTCTTTCCCGACGTGCTGCTCGTCGTGGACACGGTGACGCTCACCGTCCCCGGCGCCGACCGGGCCTCGGCGCTGGACCTGGCCCGCGTCCAGCCGCCGTACACCCTGCTGCGCCGGCCGGAGCTGGTGCGCGACGCCAGCGCCTGGGACTTCGCCCTGCGCCGCACCGAGGCGGGCCTGGCCCTGCGCCCGTACGACGCGCCGGGCTCGCCCTACCGCGGCGCCGGGATCGCCGTGGCCAGCGAGGACTTCGACCGCATCAACGAGGCGCCGCGCGCCAACAACCGGTACAGCCAGGAGATGGCGCCGGTGGCGGCGGGGACGGTGTGGTACATGCGCTCGCGGCAGTTCCCGTCCAACACGGGGGGGATCTGCCTGAAGTACGCCAAGGCCAAGGCGCTGGAGGTGGACGCCGCCGCCGGCACCGTGAAGATGGTGGTGGCGCTGAACGACAACTGCGACGACGAGCGGCTGGAAGCGGACTGATGCTCGACGTCAAGCTCATCCGGCAGGACCCCGACGGCGTCCGCGCCCGCCTGGCCGCGCGCGGCGCCGCGGCGGAGACGGACGCGGCGGTGGAGCGGGTGCTGGCGCTGGACGCGGAGCGGCGCACCCTCGTGGCCGAGGGCGACGGGCTCAAGGCGCGCCGCAACGCCGTCAGCCAGGAGGTGGGCGAGCGCAAGCGGCGCAGGGAGTCCGCAGACGACCTGATCGCCGAGATGGGGCAGGTGAACGCCCGCATCCGGGAGATCGACGCCCGCCTGCGCCAGGTGGAGGGGGAGAGCGACGACATCCTCCTCCGCCTCCCCAACCTGCCGGACCCTTCGCTTCCCGTTGGAGGGGAGGAGTGCAACGCGGTCGTCCGCAGCTGGGGCGAGCCGCGGACGTTCGGCTTCGAGCCGCGGCCGCACTGGGAGATCGGCGCGGAGCTGGGGCTGCTGGACCTCCCCGCCGGCGCCAAGGTCGCCGGGAGCGGCTTTCCGGTCTACCGGGGGATGGGGGCGCGGCTGCAGCGGGCGCTCATCAACTTTTTCCTGGACCTGCACACGCGCGAGCACGGCTACACGGAGGTGGAGCCCCCGTTCGTGGTGACGCGCGAGTCGATGCAGGGGACGGGGCAGTACCCCAGGTTCGTGGAGGACGGGGACGCGTACGAGCTGCCGGAGGACGGGCTGTACCTGATCCCCACCAGCGAGGTGCCGGTCACCAACCTGCACCGCGACGAGCTGCTGGAGGCGGACCGGCTTCCCATCGCCTACACCGCCTACTCGCCGTGCTTTCGCCGCGAGGCGGGGGCGGCGGGAAAGGACACGCGGGGGCTGCTGCGGGTGCACCAGTTCGACAAGGTGGAGCTGGTGCGCTTCGAGCGGCCGGAGGACTCCGACGCGGCGCACGAGGCGCTCACCGCCCACGCGGAGCGGGTGCTGCAGCTGCTGGGCCTTCCCTACCGCGTCCTGCTCCTCGCCTCGGGCGACACCGGCTTCAGCGCCGCCAAGACGTACGACCTGGAGGTGTGGGCGCCGGGGGTGGGAAAGTGGCTGGAGGTGAGCAGCGCCAGCAACTTCCGCGACTTCCAGGCGCGGCGGGCCGGGATCCGCTACCGCCCGGAGGCGGGGGCGAAGCCGGAGTTCGTGCACACGCTGAACGCCTCCGGCGTGGCGCTGCCGCGGACGGTGGTCGCCATCCTGGAGAACGGCCAGCAGGAGGACGGCTCCGTGCTGATCCCCGAGCCGCTGCGCCCGTACCTGGGGACGGACCGCCTGGTCCGTCCCTGAGCGCGCCCGCGCTCCCCGGCCGCCGCGCCGCGGCGGCCCCTTTCGCCCTCGCGCACACCATGCGGACACCCGCGCCCCTGCGCATCCGCCCGTGAACCGCCGCCACTGGCCCACCACGCTGGCGCTGCTGGCCGCGGCCATCCTGGCGTGGTACCTGGTGTACAGCCAGCTCCTGGTGCGCGAGATGCGCAAGGACGCCGAGGTGCACTCGCGCATCGTGGTGCGCGTGCTGGCGGGGCTCAACGACCCCGACGCGGACCTCATCGGCACCCTGCTGGGCCTTTCGGGCGACATCCAGCGGCTGCGCATTCCCATCGTCTACACGGACCTGGACGGCGTCCCGGCGGACTGGCGCAACCTTCCCTTCGAGGCCACCCCGGGCGACACCGCCGACATGATCCGCGTGCTGGAGTACGCGGACCGCCTGGCGGCGCGCAACCCGCCCCTCTCCGAGCCCGGCCTGGGCACCATCTACTTCGGCGACCCGCCCACGGTGCGCCGGCTGCGGGTGGTGCCCTGGCTGCAGGTGGGGGCGCTGGTGGGGCTGCTGCTGGCGCTGGGCTCGGTCATCCGCCACAACGTGCGCACGGAGCGCGAGCGCATCTGGGCGGCGATGGCCCGCGAGTCCGCGCACCAGATGGCCACCCCGCTCTCGTCGCTGGCGGGGTGGGTGGAGATCCTGCGCCTGCCGGACGAGGACCGCGAGGAGATGGCGTCGCTGCCGGCGGTGGCGGGGGAGATGGAGGCGGACCTGGACCGGCTGGAGAAGGTGGCCCGCCGCTTCGAGTGGATCGGCCGGCCGGTGCAGAAGGAGCCGGTGGACGTGCGCATGCTGCTGCGGGTGCTGGAGCGCTACGTCCGCGTGCGGCTGCCGCAGCTGGGGCGCACGGTGGAGCTGACGGTGGACGTGGCGGAGGGGACGCCGGCGGTGCTGGGGAACGCCATCCTGCTGGAGTGGGCGCTGGAGAACCTCATCAAGAACGCGCTGGACGCGCTGGCGGGCGCCGGCGGCAGCATCTGCATCGAGGCGGAGGCGCACGGCGAGCGGCGGGTGGAGCTGCGGGTGATCGACGACGGGCCCGGCGTGGCGCCGGCGGTGCGCGCGACGCTCTTCGACCCGGGCGTGACGACCAAGAAGGGGGGATGGGGGGTGGGGCTGTCGCTGGCGCGGCGCATCGTGGAGGACGTGCACGGCGGCCGGCTGCGCCTGGAGCCCTCCGAGCGCGGCGCCCGCTTCGTGATGATCCTTCCCGCCGCGCCCGACGCCCTCGGCGAGCGGCCCGGCCGGCTGCCCTGGGACCGCCTGGTGGCCCGGCGCGCCCAGCCGAACGCGGGCGGGGACGCGGCGAACGCTGGGG
>DATAAG010000455.1:0-2822 GCA_036260235.1 Longimicrobium sp. | reverse complement strand
CCGTTGACCCCGTGTGTGGCGTTCAGGCGTTCAGCGCCGGATCGGCTCCCGGGCGTCCGCTCGCCACCTGCACGGGGAAGATGAACTTCTGCACGAAGGCGGGGACCTCCGCCATCCCGAACTCGCTCCTGTACCGCAGCGCCAGGAACGCCGCGTCGAACGCCTCCGGCCGCATGCGCCCGGACTTCTTCTGCGCCTCGTAGATCTTCTCCAGGAAATACTCGATGTTGTCCGCCGGCTTCACGTACCCGGTGCAGCGCAGGTCGTCCTGGCCCGCGTTCCAGAACTTGTGCACCTCGCCCGGCTTGAAGACGACGGTCTCCCCCGCCTCGGCAAAGCGCGGCTCTTCGCCCGGCCGCTGGTATCCCAGCCGCGCCTGCACGACGGTGAGCGCCTCCGTCTGGTCGTGATGTCCAGCTGCGGCCCGCCCGTCTGGCTGCGTGTGCTCCTCCGGAATGGATCGTGGCGTCGGCGGACCCCTCGCGTCGCCCGCCGGCCCTCTGGCACCTGCGCGACGAGCCGGATCCCGGGGGGCTTTCGTGGCCGCGCGCCGCGTTCGATGTTTTCGCGCGCATGCGCGTTGAACGCACCGGGAGAGATGGATGAACACGAAATCGAAGCCGCTCGTGCTGGTGGTGGGTGACGGCGCCGCACCCACCGGCTACGCGCGTGTGATCCACTCGGTCTTTTCGCGGCTGGCCGGACGATACCGCGTGGAGCAGCTCGCGACGCACTACGAGGGTGCCCCCCACGAGTGGCCGTGGCGCCTGCACCCCACCGACGGGGCGCGGGACCCGCTGGGCGAGGCGGCGCTGCTGCCGCTGGTGGCGCGGCTGCGCCCGGACCTGGTGTTCGTGGTCAACGACCCCGTCGCCGCGCGCCGCTACGCCGCGCAGCTGGCCCCGTGGCGGCAGGCCGGCGGCGGCCGGCTGGCCGCCTACTGTCCCGTGGACGTGGCGCCGCTTTCGCCGGAGCTGGTGGCGCCGCTCGCGGGCACCGACCTGCTGGCCACCTACACGGAGTTCGGGCGCGACGTTCTGCGGGCGGCGCTCGCGGCGGCCGGGGACGGCGTGCCCCCGGCGTGCCCGCCGCTGCACCGGGTGCCCCACGGCGTGGACGCACGGACCTTCTTTCCGTTGGACGCCGCGCCGCTCGCCGCGGGCGGGCCTGCCGACCGTTCCGGTGCGCGGCGCCGGCTGTTCGGCGACGCACCAGGGCTGGGCGACGCATTCATCGTGCTGAACGCCAACCGGAACCAGCCCCGCAAGCGCATCGACCTCACCATCGAGGGCTTCGCGCGTTTCGCGCGCGGCAAGCCGGCCGACGTCCACCTCTACCTGCACATGGGTGTGAAGGACTGCGGGTGGGACGTACGGGCGCTGGCCCAGCGCCACGGGGTGTACGAGCGGCTGATGATGACCACCGACCAGGGCGTGATGCCGTTCGTGGACGACGCCACCCTGAACTTGATCTACAACGCCTGCGACGTGGGGGTGAACACCGCGGCCGCGGAAGGGTGGGGGCTGGCGAGCTTCGAGCACGCCGCCACCGGCGCCGCGCAGGTGGTGCCGGACCATACCGCGCTGCGCGAGCTGTGGGCCGGCGCCGCGGTGCCGCTGCCCCGCCGGCTCACGCTCACGGACCCGGCGCAGCTGTACGAGGAGCACCTCACCGCACCCGAAGACCTGGCCGCCGCGCTGGAGCGGCTGTACGCCGACTCCGGCTATCGCGCGCGCATGTCGCGGGCAGCGTACGCCAACGCGCTACGGCCCGAATGGTCGTGGGATGCCGTCGCCGAGCGCTGGGGTGAGCTGCTGGACGCCTGTCTCGCCCGGAAAACGGCGCCCCCGTGACACGTACGGGAGGGCCGGACGGTGCCCGCGGTCAGTCGTGGTCCTGGAGAGACAGGCTGCACATTACCGTGGCGCTGGTGATCACGACCTTGTGGTCGTTCGCGAGAGGCCGGTACTCGGCGAAGTAGGCCCAGCCCTCAATGCAGGGTGCACCGCTGTAGAACCGGTAGGGTTCCTGCTCCTTCGAGAGATCCTTGCTGACCGTTTCTCCCGGCTTGATGGTCCCCTCCATGAGCACGGGGCCGGATGCGCGGCCGGAGATCCTGTAGTTGACAGCGGATAGCGACTTGTTGATGATCTGCATGGAACGGGCTCCTTCGCATGGTCTGGGGGAGCGTTGGGCGGGACGGCGCCGCGTGCGCGGGACAGGTTTGGTGCAGGGCCCCCGGGAGAACGGAGGGGCGCCCATGCGGTTGTTCCATGGCATCGGCATACGTCTGTCGGAAAATGAATGAGAGCGGGGCGGGAGCGCAATGCCTATTTTCGAACTTCCTCCGCGGGCACTCTGCTCCCGTTCCAGGCCGTGCTCCTCTCCTGGCGGCGCCACGTGGATAAAAACGTAAAGGCTGCCCCGCTGCCTGCGCTGAAGGGCGCCGCCACCGGCAGCAGCAGCGCCGTGCCGATCCGGTCGTTCAACCGCGGGTGCGCCGGGTACAGCTTCCTGTGGATGGCCTCGTGCGCGGCGATGTGTATGCGGTCCAGCCACAGCCCCTGCGCCACGACCAGCACCGCCAGCAGCGCCCACCGCCCCGGCAGCTCCGACCGCCACACCGCCAGCGACGCCGCCATCAGCGCCGCGTGGATGCCGACGGTCTGGATGGCGAGCGCGTGCGAGATGCGAACCTCTTCAGGCGATTCGATGTGCTGGGCGGGCATTGCGGATGGTTCTGCAGGGGGCAGGAAAGCGGCCGGGTGACAGTACTGGAACGGGAGCGCGAACGTCCAGTCAGGGAACGGCGGGGGGGGGGG
>DATAAG010000454.1:0-2847 GCA_036260235.1 Longimicrobium sp. | reverse complement strand
ACCGAATCCGTAAGAGCATCGGGTACCGAGGACCAGAAACCGGCCAGCGGAACGGAGGAGAACCCGCCTTCTTCTGTGCCTCCGGCGGTTGTCCGTTCCTCTGTACCCCTTTTCAGGATCGGGTATTACGCCTTCACCTTGCAGGTGGCGGCGGTGATGCTGTAGTCCACCGTCGCCGTGCCGCCGGAGGCCACCGTGGCCGAGGCGGCGCTGGGGGCCGCGGTCACCATCAGCGAGTCGCCGTTGGCGAAGCTGAGCGCCGGCGCGTAGCCCATGGTGTACGTACCTGGGCCCACCGTGATGCGGTACCGCCCGTCCGCCCCCACGGCGCTGGTGAAGGTCTCCGTCCCCGTGGTGGCCTGCGGCACGAACGCCGTCACCGCCACCGCCGAGCCGCCGCAGGTGGGGAGCGTGACGCCCTGCGCCACCGCCACCGTTCCCGCGATCCCGCCCGCGAAGCCCACGGCGGTGGCGTGGATGACCGGGTGCATCACCCAGCGGCCGGAGTTGCCGGCCTGGTGCCCGAAGCTCTGGCTCACGTCGAAGTCCACCGTGAGGATGGTGGCGTCGCTCTCCAGCTCCACCGGCGCGTCGCTGGGGAACTTGACCTTGAGCCCGCTGGAGCAGCCGGAGGGCACCTGCAGCTGCCCGTCCGCCGTCACGCCAGCCGGCAGCGTGGCGTCGCGGGTGGCGTACACGTCGCCGTCCTGCTCCACCACGTACGCCTCGCACACCACGAAGCGCAGCTCGCGGTAGGTCCCCGCCGGCACCGTGACGCCGTTCACCAGCTCCGCCGTGCGCCCGCCGGAGAGGGTGAGCAGGTTCACCCAGTCGGTGCGGGTGTTCAGCAGCTCCACGCCGCCCTCGCCGCCCCGCGCGCTGTCGGCGGGGCCGCCCTTGAGGTAGATGCGGTCGATGCGCACCCACGCCTCCTTCAGGTCACCCGGGGCGTCCGTCAGGTGGATGGACACCCGCGCGTCGCCGCTGCCCCCCGTGCCGCCGTCGCAGGCGCCCATCGCCAGCGCCGCCAGCAGGGGAAGGGCCAGCCTGCCGTGCTTGTTGATCCTCATCTCCCTGCACTCCGTGTCGCGGAAAAGCGAGTCTCGCCAGGGGCCGGCCCGACTCGCTCGCGCCGTCCCCGCTTGCCCCCCTGACGAGGCAGGCGCGGTGGAGTCACACGACCGATGCTCCCCCGATCCACCCTCGGCTCCCGTTGCGCGGGCGCGGGGCGGGCGGTAGTCTGGACGCGCTGACCGTCCCGCCCATCCGCAACCGCAACGGAGCTCGATCCCTTGGCGACCACCGCGACCGGCAAGCGTCCCCTGCTCTCCGCCGGCAACCTGCTGAACGCGCTGCTGGTGTTCGTGCCGGTGGCCATGCTGATGGAGTGGGTGTTCCACTCGCCGCCCACCTGGATCTTCGTGGTGGCGTCGCTCGGCATCATCCCGCTGGCGGGGATGATGGGGCACGCCACGGAAGAGATCTCCGAGCACGTGGGCGAAGGGCTGGGGGGGCTGCTGAACGCCACCTTCGGCAACGCGGCGGAGCTCATCATCGCCATCGTGGCGCTGCGGGCGGGGCTCTTCGACCTGGTGAAGGCGTCCATCACCGGTTCCATCATCGGCAACGTGCTGCTGGTGTTCGGGCTGAGCGCGCTGGTGGGCGGCATCAAGTACGAGTCGCAGCGCTTCAACCGCACGGCGGCGGGGCTGGGGTCCACCCTGCTGGTGCTGAGCGCTGTGGGGCTCGTGGTCCCCGCCGTGTTCCACATGATGGCGGACACCTCCGCGGCGACGGCGGCGACGGAGCGCAACCTGAGCCTGGAGATCGCCATCGTCCTGATGCTCACCTACGTTCTCAGCCTCTTCTTCACCCTGCGCACGCACAAGCACCTGTACATGGGCGACGCGGGCGAGACGGCGCCGGAGGGCGTGGTGGAGCACCGTGTGCCGCTCGGGCGCAGCATCGGCATGCTGGTGCTGGCGACCATCGGCGTGGCCATCATGGCGGAGTTCCTGGTGGGCGCTGCGGAGGCCACGGCGGAGCGGCTGGGGTGGAGCGAGGTGTTCGTGGGCGTGATCGTGGTGGCCATCATCGGCAACGCGGCGGAGCACAGCACGGCCATCATCATGGCCGCCAAGAACAAGATGGACGCGTCGATCAACATCGCGGTGGGCTCGTCCATCCAGGTGGCGCTGTTCGTGGCGCCGCTGCTGCTGTTCCTGAGCTACTTCATCGCCCCGCGCCCCATGGACCTGATCTTCACCCCGTTCGAGGTGCTGGCGGTGGGGCTGTGCGTGGGGATCATGGCCTTCTGCGCGCAGGACGGGGAGAGCCACTGGATGGAGGGCGTGCAGCTGCTGGCCGTGTACATCATCCTGGGCATCGCCTTCTACTTCCTGCCCGTGCACGGTGCGGAGGCGGCGGCGGCCGGCGCCGTGGCGGCTCCGGCGGGCCACTGACGGAGGCGAGCTCCGGGGCCCGCGACTGGCCTCGCCACAACAACAACGCACTGTCCGCCTGCGCGGGCATCAACAACGACGGTGACGCGCCGCGGGATTGCTCCCGCGGCGCTTCGTCCGTTACGGGCCCCAACCTTCCGGTCGCCGGTCATCCCGAATCCTGAAAAAGAATGCCTCACGCAGAGTCAGCAGAGTGAGCAGAGTTTGCCCTGTACACGGGACAACTCTGCTCCCTCTGCTGACTCTGCGTGAGGTTCTTTCTTTTCCCGGATCTGGTATCAGGTGCGGGTGGAGAGCGTGACGGGAACACGGTACAGCACGGGCTCGTCCTGGTGATGATGATCTTTTTGCGGACTGCGGCGGCGTGGACGGCTATGGCGAAGCG
>DATAAG010000453.1:0-9735 GCA_036260235.1 Longimicrobium sp. | reverse complement strand
CGCGCCTGGACGACACGCCCATCACCAGCTCCGGCGACCTGCGCCGCGCCATCCGCGAGCGCGATCCCGGCGACGAGGTGACGCTGACCGGCGTGCGGCCCGAGGGCACCTTCACGCTGAGGCTGCGGCTGGGCGTGCTGGAGCAGTAGCCGCGGTGGAACGCGCGTTGCTGCCCGTCCGCCCCTCGCGAACGAACGACCTGCACGGGAGGCGAACCATGCGGTACGACGACGGCTACGGGCGGCACGGCGGGTGGGAGATGCGGATGGAGCACGGCGACCACGGCTACGACCGGGGCTACCGCGATCCGCGGCACGGGCGCGGCGGCCCGCTGGAGCGCCCGTGGGTGGGCGGATACGAGCCGGGGTACCAGGGCGGGTCGGAGGGGATCTCCGTCCGCACCACCGGCCCGCTGTACGACGACACCCGCGGCTACGCCCGCGACTTCCACGAGCGCGGCTACCGGCGCCCCCGCGGCGCGCGTCCCGTTCGAGGCGCCGGCGTACGGATGCGCGGCAGCGCGCGCGACCTGGACCCCTCCTTCGGGCGCGGCGAGCACGGCGACTCGTTCGCGTACCGGGACGAGGGGGGCGGCACCGGCTTTGGCGGGCGGGGCGCGATGGGCGGCGGCTACGGCCGCGACTTCGCCCGCGGGTACGGGCGGGACTACGGCCGCGGGATGCGCGGCGGCCGGGGCCGCGGCTACGCCCGCGAGTTCCAGAACGAGGGGCGGCCGGAGGACTACCACCCGCGCTACTCGCCGGTGGGCGGCACCTACGCGCCCATGGGCGGGTCGTACCTGGCCGGGCGCCCGCCGCGCCCGCTGCAGGACAGCCGCTGGACGAGCGAGTGGACCCGCTGGTTCTGATCGGCGGTCCCTCTTCGCACCAGTGGCAGTTCCCCCCTTCCCCCGCGCAGTTCGTGGGGGAAGGGGCTCCATCAACGGATCGCTCCATCACCGGCGGAGCCTTACACCCTCGATACCTTCGCACTTTCGGACTCTCGCGCTTTCGCACTCGATGTTTCGGGAACGAATTGTGCTTGGCTGCCGTGGAAAGCGGCCCCCTGCGGGGCCCCCACGGCACCGTTCCGGCACCAGCCCCCGCGGCAGGTGCGCCTTCCGCCGTACCCGCAGCCGCCGCCCTGACCCGGAAGCACGCGAGTTTTGAGCGACTCCATCCGCACCCACGCCAACGGCGCCGCGCTGGTCGCCGATCCCCTGCAGGTACGGGCCAACAAGCTCGACCTGCTGGAGCGGCTGGCGGACGCCCTGGCGCACGAGATCAAGAACCCGCTGCACTCCATGGTCATCAACCTGGAGGTGCTCAAGCGGCGGCTCGCGCGCGCGCCCGGCGAAGGCGGTGACGTTCTGCGCTATGCCACCGTCCTGGGCGAGGAGCTGGAGCGGGTGAGCCAGCGCATCGAGCTGCTGCTGCGCCTGTCGCGCCCCGAGCGCGGCGACCCGGAGGAGACCACCCTCACCGAGCTGCTGGACGAGGTGATGGAGCTGGTGAGCCTGGAGGCGCGGCACCGCGAGGCGCACGTGGAGTATCAGCGCGGGGCGCAGATGGTGCGGGTGCGGCTGGGGCGCCAGGCGGCCCGGCAGATCATCCTGAACCTGATGCTCGACGCGCTGGACGGCCTGTCCGCCGGGCAGACGCTGCACATCGCCATCCACGCCGAAGAGGGGCGGGCCGTGCTGACGGTCTCCGGCGCCCCGCCGGCGGACGGCGGCGAGCGGCTGGCGGTGGCCGCCGCGCTGGCCGAGGCGGTGGGCGGCCGGGTGGACGCCGAGGGCGACGAACGCACCCTGACGCTCCCCGCCGGCGGCACGCGCTGAATGCGCGTACCTGCCGATGCGGCAACGGGTTGACCGCACCTGGCGGTCGCCCGTATCTTTACCGGTTGCGAAATCGAATTGAATCCCCCGACGAAAAACGGGCATGGCTGAAAAGATCCTGGTAGCCGACGACGAGAAGCACATCGCCGAAGGCCTGCAGATGCTGCTTGCCGACGAGGGCTACGAGGTAGACACCGCCACGGACGGCAACGCCGCATGGAAGCTGGCCCAGGACGGCGGGTACGGCGTGGTGCTGGCGGACCTGCGCATGCCCGAGGTGGACGGGCTGGAGCTGTTCTCGCGCATGCGCAAGGCGGGAATCGCGTCGGAGATGATCATCATCACCGGCGAGGGCTCGGTGGAGAGCGCCAAGGAAGCCATGCGCCAGGGGGCGTACGACTACCTGGAGAAGCCGCTCAAGATCGACCGGCTCAAGGAGCTCATCCCCAAGGCGCTGGAGAAGTTCCAGGTCAAGCAGGCCAACAAGCAGCTGGAGGAGCGGCTGGCCAACCTGACCCGCTTCGGCGACCTGATCGGCCAGTCCGACGAGATGAAGTCCATCTACGGGATGATCGAGGCCGCGGCGCCCTCGGCGGCCAGCATCCTCATCGTGGGCGAGAGCGGCACCGGCAAGGAGCTGGTGGCCCGCGCCATCCACGACAAGAGCAGCCGCGCCAAGGGCCCCTTCATCGCCATCAACTGCGCCGCGTTCCCCCGCGAGATCCTGGAGAACGAGCTCTTCGGCCACGAGAAGGGCGCCTTCACCGGGGCCATCAACGAGAAGCAGGGGTGCTTCGAGCTGGCCGACGGCGGCACGCTCTTCCTGGACGAGGTGGCGGAGATGGAGCCCGACATCCAGGTGAAGTTCCTGCGGGCCCTTGAGCAGCGCTCCTTCCGCCGGCTGGGCGGCAAGAAGGAGATCAGCGTCGACATCCGCGTGGTTTCGGCGACCAACAAGCAGATCAGCAAGGCGATCGACGAGGGGAAGCTGCGCGAGGACCTGTTCCACCGCCTGGCGGTCATCCCGCTGTACCTGCCGCCGCTGCGCGACCGCCGCGGCGACGTGCGGCTGCTGGCGGAGGCGTTCCTGCGCCGCTTCGCGGAGGAGAACGGCAAGAAGAACCTCAAGAGCTTCGCGCCCGAGGCGCTGGAGTTCATCAACGCCTACCGCTGGCCCGGCAACGTCCGCGAGCTCAAGAACGCGGTGGAGCGCGCCGTCATCTTCGCCCGCGGCGACGAGATCACGCTGGGCGACCTGCGGGCGCACGAGCTCATCATGTCGGAGGACCGCGAGGTGCGGGTGCCGGTGGGCACCTCGCTGCAGCAGGCGGAGCGCACCCTGGTGCTCAAGACCTTCTCCTTTGCCGAGGGCGACCACCAGCGGGCCGCCACCATGCTGGGCATCGACGAGGAGGAGCTGCGCACCCGCCTGAACCAGCTGGTGGGCGGCGAGGTGGTCGCCGCCGGCTGACCGCCACCCATCACGCGTGATGCGCGACAGGCCGCGCGCCGGAGCTTCCGGCGCGCGGCTTTTCCGAGCCCTTCTCCCCGCCGCGCTGCCCCGGCGCGGGGTGGAGCGCGGGTGCGGCGTGGCACTTCCCGCCGCGGCCGTTCCGGAGCGCCCCGGGCGTTCCGGAAGCTGGTTCCGGTCCCTGCCGGGGTGTATCTTGCCGTTCGGCGCGCGGCGCCTTCCGCCCGCCCCGGACCCGCGGCACGCCGGCCTCTTCCACACCCCATCGCTTTTCCCGCCGCGAAGGGAGACCCCCGTGCGTCACCGGTTGCTGCCCCGCGCCGCCCTCCTCCTCCCGCTCCTCGCCACCGCGCCGCACGCCGCCACCGCCGCGCAGGCAGGCGGCACCGTGGAGGGGCTGGTCGAGCTGTCGCCGCGCGCCGCCAGGCGGGTGGCGGCGACGTACCCCGGCGCCGGCGGAGGCACGCACCTGGTGGGCGCCGTTCCGCCGGTGGCGTTCATCGCCGGATCCGTCGGCGGTGCGCCCGCGGCGTCGGCGCAGCCGCGGCGGCTGGAGCAGCGGGACACCAGCTTCCGGCCCGCCCTCCTGGTGGTGCCGGTGGGCGCGCGGGTGGAGTTCCCGAACGGGGATCCGTTCTTCCACAACGTCTTCTCGTACTCTCCCGCCAAGCGCTTCGACCTGGGCCGGTACCCGCGGGGCGAGTCACGCGCGGTGACCTTCGACCGCCCCGGCGTCGCGAAGGTCTACTGCGAGATCCACCAGTGGATGCGCGCGGCGGTGGTGGTGGTGGAGAACCCCTTCCACGCCACGGTGGGCGCGGACGGCAGGTTCCGCATCGCGGGGGTGCCGGCGGGGCGGCGCAGGCTCACCGTCTGGGACGTGGACCGCGGCGAGCGCACGGTGGAGGTGACGGTGCCGGCCTCGGGCACGGTGCGGGTGCAGGTCCGGCTGTGAGGTGGACCGGCGCGCGAGGGGCAGGCGCGGCGGACCTGCTGCGCACCAGCTTTCGCGCGCGGCTGCTCTTCGCCCTGGTGGGCTCGGTGGGCCTCCTGCTCGCCGCCACGCTCCTCGTCGTGCGCCTGCAGACGCGCCGCGAGGTGGGCGCGCTGGTGCGGCGGGCCGTGGAGCGGACGAACACGGCCTTCGGCGAGATGGAGGAAGCGCGGCGCCGGCAGCTCGGCGGGTACGCCGCCCGGTTCGCCGGGTCCAACCGGCTTCCCGCGGCGCTGGAGGAGGCGGCCGCCGGGCCGGGGGCGGCCCGGTTCCTGGCGGAGACGGCGCTGTACGAGCTGCAGCTCGCCGGCATTCCCACCGCGCTCGCGGCGTTCGCCGACGCCGGGGGTGTGCCCGTGGCCGCGGTGCTGGACGGCCGCGTGATGCCGGACCCGGCCGGCGCCGTTCCCGCCGGGGCTGCGGGCGGGGCCGCGGGGGGGCCGGAGGGCGCCGGCTCGTACCACCGCGTCGGCGGGCGGCTGTTCACCGTCCAGACGGTGCCGCTCGCCCTGTTCGGCAATCCGGTCGGCACCCTCACCCTGGGTGTGCCCCTGGACGACGCGGCGGCGGAGCAGCTGGGGCGCAGCGTGGGAGCGGAGGTCTGCTTCCTGAGCGGCGGGCGCTGCCTGGCCGCCACGGCCGCGGTGCGCCGCGGGGGGCTGGAGCGCGCGATCGCGGGCGCGGCCGGGGCCGGGACGCCGCGGCGCATTCGCTGGAACGGGGAGCGGATGGCGCTCGTCCCCGCGCGGCTGGGCCGGCGCGCGGGGCCGGACGGCGTCTCCAGGGTGGTGGCGGTCCCGCTGGAGGAGGTGCTGACGCCGTTCGACCAGCTCGAGCGCGCGCAGGCGGCGGCCGGCGCCGTCGCGCTGCTGGTGGCGGTGGCGGTGGGCGCGGTGCTTTCGCGCTCCTTCGCGCGGCCGGTGCGCGCCCTGGTCTCCGCCACCCGCCGGCTGGCGGCGGGCGACCTGGAAACGCGCGTGCCCCGGGCGGGACGCGACGAGCTGGGGACGCTGGCCGCCGCCTTCAACGAGATGGCGCACGGGCTGATGCTCAAGGAGCGCTACCGCGGCGTGCTGGACAAGGTGGTCTCGCGCGAGGTGGCCGAGGAGCTGCTGAAGGGAGAGATCCGGCTGGGCGGGGAAACCCGCGAGGTGACGACGCTGTTCGCGGACGTCCGCGGCTTTACCCCCATGACCGAGGGGATGCCGCCGGAGCGCGTGATCACGCTGCTGAACGAGCTGGTGGGGCGGCTGGGCGCGGCGGTGGAGTCGGAGGGGGGCGTGGTGGACAAGTTCCTGGGCGACGGGCTGATGGCGGTCTTCGGGGCGCCCGCCGCCCTTCCGGACCACCCGCTCCGCGCCGTGCGCGCGGCCGTTCGCATGCGCGAGGCCGTGGCCGGCGTGAACGCGGAGCGCGCCGCCCGCGGCGAAGCCGGCGTGGAGGTGGGGATCGGGGTCAACACGGGACCCGCGGTGGCCGGGAACATGGGCTCGCCGGGGCGGCTGAACTACACCGTGCTGGGCGAGTCCGTCAACGTGGCCTCGCGGCTCTGCTCCCTCGCGGCCGGCGAGATCCTGGTGTCGGGGGCGACGTGGGCCCGGGTCGCGGGCCAGGTGGATGCCGTCCCGTGCGGCGAGCGCAGGATCAAGGGCCTCTCGGCGCCGCTCGCGGTCTTTCGCGTGCGGGGCGTTCGCGCGCCCCCCGGACCCGGCGGACCCGTCGCGCGCGCCGCGGCGGTGCTCCTCGCCCTGCTGGCCGGGGCCCCGGGGGCGGCGCAGCCGCTTCCCACCCTGGCGGAGCTCGGGGTGGCGTGGAGCTCCCCGGCCGGCACGGTGCAGGTCACGCCCCGCGGGCGCCTGGAGCTGGAGTCGCACCTGCCGCGCGCGGAGCGGGAGTGGCAGGTGCCCGGCAGCGAGCCCGGACTTCAGCCCCGCCTGGTGCTGGCGGCGGACGCGTTCGCGGGCTCGCGGTGGTACGCGTCGGTGGCGGTGCATGCCGACCGGGCGCGGCCCCTTTCGCGCGGGGGCGCGAGCGTGCGCGTGGAGCAGGCGTTCCTGCGCTGGAGCCCGCTGGGCGGCGACCGCCTGGCGGTGCAGGCGGGCCAGTTCGCCTCCCCGTTCGGCGGGTACCCGCAGCGCCACCACACCGCCGACGACCCGTTCATCCGCCCGCCGCTGCCGTACGACCATCGCACCATGGTGAGCGCGGCGCGCGTTCCCGCAGGCCCGGCCGCCTTCGCGGGGTGGAAGGACGCGCCGGACCCGCACCGGCCAGAGGGCGCGTCGGCCGTGTGGGGTGCGCCGTATCCCTCCGGGGCCCTGGTGATGGGCCGCCTGGGCCGGCTGGACGGCCTGGTTGCCGTGCTGAGCTCCGCGCCCTCCAGCGAGCCGCGGCGCTGGCGCCACCGCCCGGGCGAGGGCGCCGGTGCATCCGTGGCCGCGCGGCTGGGGCTGCAGCTCGCGCCGGAGGCGCGCGTGGGCGTTTCCTACCATCGCGGCCCGTACCTGGAGCCGGACCCGGCGGGAGGGCTTCCGCCGGGCGCGCGCGCGGGCGACTACGACCAGGAGCTGTGGGCCGTGGAGGCCGCGTTCGCGCGCGGCCGGATGACGGCGCGCGTGGAGGTGCTGTTCGACCGGTGGGAGGTGCCGCGGGTGTCTCGCCGCGTGCGCGACCGGTCGTGGACGGCGGAGGCCCGGGCCAGGCTCTCTCCCTCGCTGTTCGTGGCGGCGCGCTACGGAGCGGTCCGCTTCGGGCGGGTGGCGGTGGAGGGGAGGCCGGTGCCGTGGGACTACGACGCGGACCGGGCCGAGGCCGGCGCGGGGCTGCGGCTGGGGCGCAACACCGAGCTGCGGGCGGAATACCTGATCCTGTGGACCGACGCGCCCCCGGCCGGCGGCGACCGTGCCGCCGCCGTCCGCTGGTCGTACCGGTTCTGAGCCGGACGGGATGGTGCTTGCCCGCGCGGGGATCTCGACAGATCTTCCGTGCGCTTCCTCCGCCCGTCCTTCCGCAAGGCGGGCATGGAACCCTCTTTCTCTGCCACCTTCCGATGAATCCAGAGGTCCTGAACGCGGCGCGCGCGGCGTTCCCGCCCGGCACCGGCACCATCACGCTGGGCGCGGTGGTGCACGAGGGCGCCTGCCACCCGGAGCCCCTCGTCTCCCTGCCGCTGTCGATGCTGAACCGGCACGGGCTGATCGCCGGCGCCACGGGGACGGGGAAGACCAAGACGCTGCAGGTGATCGCGGAGCAGCTCTCCGCCGCCGGGGTCCCGGTGTTCCTCTCCGACGTCAAGGGCGACCTGAGCGGGATCGGCGTGGCGGGCGAGGAGAGCGACCGGGTGCGGCAGCGGGCGGCGGAGACCGGCTACCCCTGGCAGCGCGCGGGGATGCCCGTGGAGTACCTGAGCCTCAGTGGCAAGCTGGGCGCGCAGATGCGGGCCACCGTCTCCTCCTTCGGCCCGCTCCTCCTCTCCAAGGTGCTGGGGCTGAAC
Source organism: Longimicrobium sp. (assembly GCA_036260235.1). Classification (GTDB taxonomy): domain Bacteria; phylum Gemmatimonadota; class Gemmatimonadetes; order Longimicrobiales; family Longimicrobiaceae; genus Longimicrobium. Next base: position 1,937 of record DATAAG010000453.1, on the reverse strand, counting down.
GAGACGCAGAGCAGCGTGCTGACCCTGGTCTTCGAGTTCTGCGACGACAAGGGGCTCCTGCTGCTGGACCTTTCCGACCTGCGCGCCGTGCTGCAGTACCTGGGCGGCGAGGGCGCGGACGAGCTGAAGAGCTACGGCGGGATGTCGAAGGCGACCGTCGGCGTGCTGCTGCGGGAGCTGATCGAGCTGGAGGCGCAGGACGCGGAGCGCTTCTTCGGCGAGCCGGAGTTCGACCTGGACGACCTGCTGCGCACCGACGCCGACGGGTGGGGCGTGGTGAGCGTGCTGGAGCTGCAGGACGTGCAGGACAAGCCGGTGCTGTTCAGCACCTTCATGCTGTGGATGCTGGCCACGCTCTACCACACCCTGCCGGAAGTGGGCGACGTGGAAAAGCCAAAGCTGGTCTTCTTCTTCGACGAGGCGCACCTGCTGTTCGACAACGCCAGCAAGGCGCTGCGCGACCAGGTGGAGCAGGTGGTGCGGCTCATCCGCTCCAAGGGCGTCGGCGTCTTCTTCATCACCCAGAACCCGCGCGACGTGCCGGGCGAGGTGCTGGGGCAGCTGGGCAACCGGGTGCAGCACGCGCTGCGCGCCTTCACCCCGGACGACGAGCAGGCGCTGCGCTCCGCCGCGCGGACCTTCCCCAAGACGACCTTCTACGACATCGAGGAGACGCTCACCACCCTCGGCATCGGCGAGGCGCTGGTGACCACGCTCTCGCCCAGCGGCGTGCCCACCCAGCCGTTCGCCACGCGCATCGTCCCGCCGTCGTCGCGGATGGGGCCGCTGACGCCGGAGGAGCTGCGGCAGCGGCTGGCGGAGAGCGACCAGGTGCAACGGTACGCGGAGATGATCGACCGCGAGAGCGCGCGCGAGATGCTGGAGGCGCGGATGGCGGAGGAGGACGAGCGGGAGGAGGCGCGGGAGTCGGCCGCGCGCGAGGGCGACGACTTTCCCGACGTGCCGCGGCGGGGCGGCCGCACCGCACGCCGGCCCAGCGCGGACGACGACTACGGCGACCGTGACCGCGGCCGCGGTGGCGGTGGCGGTGGCGGTCGAGGACGGGGCCGGCAGCAGAAGAGCACGCTGGAGAAGGTGCTGCGCTCCCCCGCGGCCAAATCCTTCGGCCGCACCCTGGCGCGGGGGCTGGCGGGAGCCCTGCTGGGAGGCCGCCGGCGCTGGTAGAAGCAGGGCCGGGACAGGTAAACATCCGTGTCGCCAGTTTTCGCACGAGCTGAGGCGAACTCGGCGCAAACGTTGGACATAGCCGCGCATCCGCAGTGGGTGCGCGGCGCGCGTTTTCGGGGCAGCTTCGGTGGCATGCGGCTTGCCCCTGGCGAAAGGCGGAGGTCGCGGAGGGGGACGCGTCTCGCGGGTGGGACGCCGCACCGGAGGTTGCAGAGGATGGCGGCACAACGCATACTCGTCATCGAGGACGAGGCTGGTGCGCGCGAGGCGCTCAAGAGCCTTCTGGACGAGGAAGGCTACACCGTGGCCACGGCGGAAAGCGGGCTGCGGGGGCTGGAGCGGCTGCAGGAGTTCCACCCGGACACGGTGGTCTGCGACTTCTACCTTCCGGACATCGACGGGCTGCAGGTGGTGCGCTCGGTGCGGTCGTCCGACGACGAGATCACGGTCATCGTGATCACCGCCGGCTGCGGGGGCGAGGAGCAGGAGAGCACGCTGCGCCGCGAGGCGGACTTCTTCTTCCAGAAGCCGCTGGACCTGCGCAGGTTCCGCGACGTGCTGCAGCGGGGCCGCGGCGGCAACGGGGCGCCTCGCCCGGCGCTCGCGATGTAGCCGCCCGGCCCGGAGGATCCGCCGCCGCGCGGCCCGCACCCTCTCTCACCGGCGTGGGGGAGGGTGCCGTGCCAGGGGCCCTCCCCCGGCGGCGCCCGGCGCGCGCCACCCCCTCCCGCAAACCGCGCCGGAGGGGG
>DATAAG010000452.1:0-1674 GCA_036260235.1 Longimicrobium sp. | reverse complement strand
GCAGCCCGGCGCGCCCGCACCCGCCGGGCAGGCGCCCGCAGCCGCCCCCGGCGGCGCCGCGCCCACGCCGGCTCCAACCCCGGCCACGCCCGCCGAGAAGGCGAACCAGGACCGCGCGGCGGAGATCCTGACGCAGGCGGAGCGCACGGCGCGCGGCATCCGCTCGCTGGAGGCGGACTTCACGCAGACGCTCACCGTGCCGCTGCTGGTGAGCACCCAGCGCAGCGCGGGCAAGCTGTACCAGCGCAAGCCGGACCGCTTCCTCATGCGCTTCAGCGAGCCCGCCGGCGACGTGATCGTGGCGGACGGGCGGCACTTCTGGCTGTACTATCCCAGCACCGACCGCACGCAGGTCATCCGCACCAGCATCGCCGAGGGGGGCGAGAGCGTGGACCTGCAGGCGCAGTTCCTCTCCAACCCCAACCAGCGCTTCGTGGCCACGCTGGCGGGCGAGGAGAGCGTGGGCGGCGAGCCGGCGTACGTGCTGACGCTGGTGCCGCGTGGCGCGTCGCAGTACAAGATCCTGAAGGTGTGGGTGGACAGGGACGACTACCTGGTCCGCCGCTTCGAGCTGACGGAGGAGAACGATTCGGTGCGGCGGGTGGAGATGCGGAACATCCGCACCAACCACTCGCTCCCCGACAACCTCTTCACCTTCACCCCTCCCGAGGGCGCCCAGGTCTTCGACCAGTAGGCGGAAAGGCGGCTCACGCGCCGGAGGGGGAGGCGAAACGGAGAGGACGCGGAGGAAGACGATTTCCTCCGCGTCCTCTCTCTTTTCCTCCGCGCCCTCTGCGTGCTGCCGTTGTTCCTACGCCTCACCGCCCTCCACGAGCCGGCGGGCTTCGGCGCCGGTGAGGATGCGGTTGTACAGGGGGGTGCCGGGCTGCTGGCGGCGGCCTCCGTCGCGCAGGCCGCCGGTATGCACCGGGGCGAATCCCACCTCCTCGATGAGCCGCGAGACGACCGCCCCGGCCTCCGCGTCGTCGCCGGCGACGAAGATGGCGTGGCGCTCGTCCAGGGGCAGGTCGGTGCGGCCGCGGGTGCCCAGGTGCTGGTACCAGATGGTGTTGAACGCCTTGACGATGCGCGCGCCGGGGAGGCGCTTCTGCGTCTCCTCGCTGGAGGTGCTGTCGCCCAGGTCGTGGAGGCCGCCGTCCTCGGTGTACGGGTTCATCGCGTCGATCACGATCTTTCCCCGCAGCGCCTCCGCCGGCGGCAGCGCCCCGGGGGTGCGCCAGGGGACGGCGAGCAGCACCACCTCGCCGAAGCGGGCGGCCTCCTCCACCGTGGCCGCGTGGGCGCCGGGGCCCAGCTCGTCCACCAGGCCGCGCAGCGTCTCCGGCCCGCGCGAGTTGCTCACCGCCACCTCGTGCCCCGCGCGCACGAACAGCCGCGCCGCCGTCCCGCCGATCATCCCCGCGCCCACGATCCCGATCCGCATCGCCGCCTCCGCCGTGCGCTCGTTCCGCCGATGGATTCCGGGCATCAACAATAATCCGCCGCGCGCCCATTGTCCCGCCCCCGGTGCATTGCGCAGGCGGCCGTTGTTTGCCTGAGAGGGTGTTGCCAAACCTCACCCGAGCCTTGTCTTCCTGAGGGAGGCGCCGACGGATCCCAGCGGCCTGCACAGGACCATGGCGCCGACCGAAGGATCTTGCCTGCGTGCCCGCG
>DATAAG010000451.1:0-6622 GCA_036260235.1 Longimicrobium sp. | reverse complement strand
GTCAACGGAGGAAGCGGACCGGACCTCCGTTGACTCCGTTGACTCCGTGTGAGGCCTATCCTTTTCCGGACGGGGGTACGATGCTTGCCGCTGCATACCGGCCCGTTGCAAGGACTTCAGCCATCCGGAGGAGGAGCATGGGCGGCAAGAAGATGGAAGGGAGCGAGGAGCAGAAGCGCCAGGCGGCCCGCGACGCGCGCGCCGAGGGGAAGCGCGCCAGCGAGATCGGCGCGACCACCGGCGGCAGCCAGCAGCGCACCGAGGCCAGGGGCGACATGTCGCACCAGCAGCGGCTGGACCTGAAGCGCGAGGGCAAGCCGGACCAGCTGACGGAGGAGACGCCGCAGGCGCGCCCCGGCAGCCGCGATCCCGACACGCTGGACCAGGAGCGCTTTCCGCGCCTCTGACGCGGCGGACGCGAAATCGGGCCGGGAGCGATTCCCGGCCCGATCTGCGTCCCGTTCCGCCGGCGGTCACGCCGTCGGCAGCGGCGGAGGCCCGGCGCCAGCGAACAGCGGCTCCAGCTCCGGCACCTGGCCGGCGGGGGTCCACGCCGCCATCCCCTGCTTCCACACCAGCGTGTCGCGGGTGATCTGCCCGCCCTGCGCGTGGCTGCGCAGCGCATCCATCCCGAACGGCCCCGCCTGCGCGCCGTTGATGGCGGCGTAGAACTGCGCCTGCCCCGGCAGCGGCGGCGGCCCGCCGGCCGGCGCGGCCTGCTGCTGCGCGCCCTGCCCGAACGCGTTCGCCATCTGCTGCGCCATGGCGAAGCCCATCCCCAGCCCCATGCCGTCCGCCGCGCCGCCGCCCGGGTTGTCGGCCGCGGCCTCGATGGCGTTGGCCGCCTGGAACTGCGTGTACGCGTTCAGGTTGCCGATCACGCCCATGCTGGTGCGCTTGTCCAGCGCCTTCTCCACCTCTTCCGGCAGGGAGATGTTCTCCACCAGGAAGGTGGTCACCTCCAGCCCGTACTCGGCGATCTCGGGGCCGATCACCGTCTTCACCGCCGCGCCCAGCTCCGAGAAGTTGGCGGCCAGGTCCAGCGCCGGGATCTTTCCCTCGCCCAGCGCCTCGGTAAAGCGGCTGACGATGAAGTTGCGGATCTGGTCGCTGATGCCGTCGGTGGTGAACACCCCGTTGGTGCCCACGATCTGCGCGATGAACTTGGCGGGCTCGCCCACCCTGACCGCGTAGGTGCCGAAGGCGCGCAGCCGCACCGGCCCGAACTCCGGGTCGCGCAGCATGATGGGGTTCTTGGTGCCCCACTTGAGGTCCGTGAACACCTTGGTGCTCACGAAGTAGACCTCGGCCTTGAAGGGCGAGTTGAAGCCGTACTTCCACCCGCGGATGGTGGAAAGGATGGGCAGGTTCTCCGTCTTCAGCTCGTAGCGGCCGGGCTGGAAGACGTCGGCGATCTGGCCCTGGTCCACGAACACGGCGGCCTGGCCGGGGCGCACGATGAGCTGCGCGCCGTTCTTGATCTCGTTGTCGTGCCGCTCGAAGCGGTGCACCATCGTGTTGCCGGTGGGGTCCAGCCACTCGATGATGTCGATCAGCTCGGTCTTGATGAAGTCCAGGAGGCCCATGTCGCTGCTCCGTTGTTCGCCGGGCGGGGTGAAGGCGGGTGGCTGCAAGTTCATGCGCGGGCGCCGCCCACGCAAGCCGCGGCGCGTGTGTACGTGCGTGCGCGGCGGTGTGTTTCGGGTGGGGGGGCGAGTGGCGGTGGATGATGGGAAGTGGTTGGGAGCGTTGGAGTTGTCGGGCCGCAGTCACGGCGCGGGGCCCTCACCCCCCGGCCCCCTCTCCCGCACGGCAACTCTCGCCGCGCCCGCACCGGGTCCGCGTGCGTGCGGGAGAGGGGAGGAGGCCGCTTTCGCACCGAGCCGGGCACCGCGTCCCAAAGCTCGCTCGAAGCTTATCCCCCTCCCGCGGGGTTGCGGGAGGGGGTGGCGCGCCTCAGGCGCCGCCGGGGGAGGGATCCGCGGGGCGCGGGTTGCCGCCGTCCACCACCCAGCGCCATTCGCCGCCGGGCTGGCGGCGCCAGACCGTGAGGTACTTGCTGTAGCCCGGCTGCCCGTCCGGCCCGCGCGAGACCGCCGTCCCCACCGTGTAGCCCAGGTCGCCGCTGGCGGCCATCCCGCCCGCGGACGGCGCCCACTCCAGCGACCCGCCGCCCCCGCCGAGCGCGGCGCCGATCGCCTCCGGCCCGTACGCACCGCCGAGCGCCCCGTCCGGCGCGGCCCAGGCCGCGAACGCCGCCGCCGGATCCTGCGCCACGGAATGCGCGGAGAAGTCGCGGTCCGCCTGCATGATCTGCCGGAGCGCTTCCGCGGCATCGGCGCCGGCGGAGGTGGCGGAGGCGTTGTCCTCGCGGAAGAAGCCGGCGGGCGGCGGCGCGAGCGGCCGCGGATTCAGGTTGAACAGGAACGCGGCGAGCTTCCATCCATCCCCCGCCCGCTGCCAGAAGGCGATGTACCGCGCCGGCGTGGAGCTGCCGTCCGGGCCGGTGCCGCTGCCGCCGCCGTACGTGTAGCCGCTGCGCCCGTCCGCCGACACGTCGGCGCGGATCGGCTCCCACCGGAGCCGGGTGGCGGCGAACGGCGTTGCATCGAGCGCCGCCAGGGCCGCGTCCCGCCCGCGCAGCAGCACGGCGCCGGGGATCAGCACGTCGGCGGAATCGGCCAGGTGCGGCGCCAGGCCGGCGCGGATGCCCCGCGCTTCCACCGCCGCCGAGACGTGCCGGTCGGCGGCGCGCAGCGATGCGCGCGCGGTGCCCAGGTCCACCTGCGCCGCACCGGGCCCGGCGCACGCGAGCACGGCGGCCGGGATCAGGATCATCGGGAGCTTCGTCGTCATCGATTCCAGACAGGCCGGGGAACTGTCGCAGATCGGGTGGGAGAGAACGCGTGCGGAGGCGGGAATCTGGCAGAGGTGGATCGGATGGGCCACGGTCGTCCTCGATCCCGGCGAGCGGATCGGCGGGAGGACAGGCAGGCGCCGGAGCCGGCCCCCTGCTCGGGCGAGTCGGTTCCTCAGCCGACGCCGGAGATCCTGCCACCGGCGGGCAGGGGGGTGGCGCCTCCTTCGAAACGACGGTCTCTGTCTCCTCCGCGTTGGAATGACACACTCCTTCTGGTGATCCCTGCTCCGGATCAGCCCCAGCGTTCCAGGAAGCGCATGAGGGCGGCTTCTTCGGGATAGTAGCGGCCGGGCTGCTCGTCGTTGCGGGGGGCGTCGCGCATCAGCGGCGCGATGGTCTTGCCCTCGGCGTAGCGCTCCATCACCGAGGGGTGCACGTACGCGCTGCGGCAGACGGAGGGCGTGTTGCCGAGCTCGGTGGAGACCAGCTTGCACGCCAGCACCAGGTTCTTCTTGGCCTCGCGCTCGCTCTTCGGAGGGCCCAGGTCCGCCAGGATGGTGGCCATGCGCACCGTGCCCCCCCAGGTGCGGATGTCCTTGCTGGTGTAGCGCTCCCCCAGGATCTGCTTGATGTAGCCGTTCACGTCCGCCGCCGTCACCGGGCGCACCTTGCCGTCGTCGTCCACGAACTGGAAGAGGCGGCGGCCGGGGAGCTCCAGGATCTCGTGCAGCACCTCCACCAGCGGCGTGTCGGCCACCACCGAGCGCTGGTGGATGGACTTCTTGCCCACGTAGCGAAAGACCAGGTTGTTCCCCTCGATGGCCAGGTGCTTCTTCTGCAGCGTGGCGATCCCGAAGGTCTTGTTGGTGACCGCGTACTGCTCGCTGCCGATGCGGAAGAAGCCACGCATGATCAGGCGCACCACCGTGGCCAGCACCCGCTCGCGGCCCACGCCCGTCCGGCGCAGGTGCTGCTCGGTGGCTTCACGCAGGCGCGGGATGGCGCGCGCGAACTCCAGCAGCTTGCGGTACTTGCGCCGCGATCCCTTCGCGACGTGGTCGGGATGGTAGCGGTACTGCTTGCGGCCCGCGGCGTCGTAGCCGTACGCCTGGACCTTGGCCGCGGGATCGGGGCTGATGTGGACGTCCGTCCACGCGGGGGGAATCGCCAGCTTCCTGATGCGGGCGAGCGCGGGCGCGCTGCGCAGCGGCTTGCCGTCGCCGCGCAGGTAGGTGAAGCCCGTCTCGGGGGTGCCCTGCCGGCGCCACGGGCGTTCCGGCGCCTTTGCCTTCTTCTTCGTCGCGGTCGTGGGTGGCATCGCCCACGCGCGATTCAAGGAGCGTTCCCAATGCGGGAAGCGCGCCTTGCGACGGAGCGGGCGGCTCCGCGCCCCGGCGGGTCGCTGCCCATTGCGAATCGAAACCGGGAATCGCCGCGCCCGCGCCGGAGCGAATGAGCTCGCAGGTGGAAATTCGCAAGGTCCGCCTTCGCGCCGCCTTCGCGGAGTGCACCGCACGAGCAGGCGAACATACGTCGTGTAGCCGCGGTTCAACCGCCGGGGCTGGAAGGCGCCGCCGGCACCCGATCCCCCGGGCGGCCAAACCCTGACCCGGAAAACCAGAAACCCCGTCCCGGTGCGCCTGCGCTCACCGGACGGGGCTTTACCTCCGTAGAAACCGATCAGTCTCTACTCACGCACTCACGCACTCACGCACTCACGCACTCCCTCAGGGCGTCTCCCCCTCCCGCCGGCGCGCCTCGTCGGCGGCCTCGAGGGCGGTGGGCGCCTGGTAGTAGGGCTGCCCCATCTCCACGGCCAGGGCGTGCAGGCTGTCCGCCAGCAGGTTGTAGCGGGCGACGGCCACGTGCTGGCGGTCGTGCAGCGCCTCCAGCTGGCGCGAGATGGCGTTGCGGGAGGCCACGTGCAGGTTGTAGCGGTCCAGCTTCTCCCTGTACTCCGCGTACACCTCCGGCGCCAGCGGCCCGCGCTGCGCCTCGCGGTGAAAGCGGTGCACCACCCGCAGCTCCCTCTCCAGCGCGCTGTCCTCCGCCTGGATGATGCGCACCAGGCTGTCGGACTGGGTGCGGGCGTCCACCAGCTCCGCGCCGGTCGCCACCAGGCGCTCGCGCAGCTGCCGGGCCTCCGCGCGCTCGTCGCGGAACGCCACCAGCGCGTACCCCTGCTCGGAAAGCTTGACGCCGACGATCACCAGCAGGACGAACAGCAGAAAGCGCCCGGGAGATCTCATGGTCGTTCCGTTGCTGCGGGGCCGGGAAAGAGGGCCGGAAAGCGGCACTGCGGTGCAATGCTATACCGGAAAGATGCGCAAGGTTCCACGCTCCTGGCAACCGCACCGTCACGCCCAAACGTATGTATCGACTGGCATTGGACTTGCACCGCCTCTGGGCCCTCGCCGGCGGCGACCAGGACCGCCCGGCGCGCGGGAACCGAGCAGCAGGAGAGCCGCCCATGCCCCACTCCAGGAAGCGCCCCCCGCCCCCGTGGCAGCGCGGCCACGCCGAGCCGCGGCACCCGCTGGGACGCGCCCGGCGGCGGTTCCCGGCGGCAGGCGCCGGGGGGGCGGAGCCGCCGGCCCGCTACCGCCGCGCCTTTGACGGGGCGGGCGACCGCCAGGTGCACGGCCGCGAGACCGACCGGCGCGTGGACGCGGGCGTGCAGCTGCCGCGCCGCCGGTCCGGCTTCGACCGCATGCGCCGCAGCCCGGTGCGCCACGGCGTCATCGGCCTGGGGGTGATCGGCGCCGCCACGCCGCTGGCCATCGCGCGCACCAACCAGATGCGCACGGACCCGGCGCACGAGCGCCAGGTGTCGGTGCTGCCGGAGATCAACCCGCTGGCGGCGGGGCAGATCACCGAGCAGGCGGTGGGGCAGGCCTGGCGCGACGCCAACGTGGCCATCGCGGAGGAAAAGACCTCCGAGAAGGAGGCCGTCATCAAGCGCAACCTGGAGCGCTACAAGGAGTACGACATCCCGCGCGACCTGGCGGAGACCATCTACGACATCGCGCTGGAGGAGGACATCGACCCCGACGTGGCGTTCGGGCTGGTGCGCACGGAAAGCGCGTTCAAGAACAGCGCGACCAGCCACGTGGGCGCCATCGGACTCACGCAGCTCATGCCGGCCACGGCGCGCTGGATCCAGAAGGACGTCACCGTCCGCGACCTGCGCGATCCGCAGGTGAACCTTCGCATCGGGTTCAAGTACCTGAACGACCTGATGAAGAAGTACGACGGCGACACCGAGCTGGCGCTGCTGGCGTACAACCGGGGGCCGGGGACGGTGGACCGCGTGCTCAAGCGCGGCGGCAACCCCGACAACGGGTACCCCGACATGGTCCTGCGCGACGCGACCCCGCACCCGTAGCGGGCGCATCCGCGGACCGCGACCGGCCCTTCCGGACGATGCTCCGGGAGGGCCGGCCTGCGTTCGTGCGCAACGCCGACTCCGCGCCTGACGTCAGGCTCGGGACAGACCGGGAGCACAGAGGGGACGGAGGACAGCCGGCCGGAGGTACGGGGGAAAACCGATTCTCCTCTGTATGATGCTCTTTGCTTCTCTGATCCGGTAATCCGCTCGAGGATCCCCGGTGCTGGCGGTCCGGTGTTGTCCGCGAAGGCGCAATACCGTTTACCTAAGGAGCTCCAGGGTTCGCTTTACTGTCCGGGAACAGTCATCCCGGTTCCGGACGGGGTAACGGCTCTGCTTTCTTTTCACCCCGCGCTTCGCCTGCCGGCTTCGTC
>DATAAG010000450.1:0-4736 GCA_036260235.1 Longimicrobium sp. | reverse complement strand
GCGGCGCCGGCTCTGGGCGAGCGAATTTATGTCGTGCTCCCCGTCAGACCGGGAGAGCGCCACAATTCCAGCCCGGCTACTCGAGCACTGGGTGCAGGCCCTGGCTTACGCCGCCTGAAAGGCGAAAGTCAAGCTGAGGGGAGCGCCCGCGCCGAACCGACGGATGAGCACGGAGCCTGTGGCGCGACCGAAGAATCTCCCGCCCCCTCGCGCCAAACCCGCCCCGGACATGGTCCGGGGAACTCATCGTGGCCGCGAGATCCTGCCGCCCAGCGTACAGATTCTTCGGTCGGCGCGCATGCTCGTGAGCGGGCGGCAAGATCCGGGGGCGCCTCCCTGAATGGAAAGGGTCTGGTGCGAGCCGCCGCGCCCCCTCCGGGCTCGCATGACTCGCCCACCTCCCCCAAAAACCCCTCGGGGAGGTTGATGGGGACGAGAGATTCGTGCGAGACGTCTTTCGTCCTACAGGATCGGCGCAGCAGTCAAGGACTCAGAATGACAGTTTATCCGGATTCGGTATCACCATCACACGGAGTCATCGGAGTCCACAATGGTCCTCCGGCCGACTCCGCTGACTCTGTGCCTGTGTGAGAATGAGGCCCTGTCTTTTGAGGAGCAATGCGCCAGGCGGGGAACATGAAAACCCCGCCGACTGCGGGAGTCGGCGGGGCATCGGGGGCCGTGCTGAACGGCGGGGATCAGCCAGGGCGATCTGGATCGCTTGTTTCGGCGACAGCCCCCTGCACACGAAAACCCCGCCGACTGCGGGAGTCGGCGGGGCATCGGGGGCCGTACTGGGACGGGGATCAGTCGAGGGCGGCGATCCGGGCGCTCAGGCGGCTCTTGGCGCGGGCGGCCTTGTTGGGATGGATGATCCGCTTGCGCGCGGCACGGTCCAGCAGCGACACGGCCTCGCGGAACGCCGGGCCGGCGGTCTCGGCGTCGCTGGCGGCGCGCACCTTCTTGAGCGCGGTGCGCAGCCTGGACCGGAACTGCCGGTTGCGGTCGGCGCGGATCGCGTTGGTCCGCATGCGCTTTTCGGCGGACTTTACGTTCGGCAAGGCTGTCCCTCCAACTGGATCGGCGCCCGCGGGCGCCGTTTTGCGGTTTGGCTCCAAAAAACAGGAAGCCAAAACTTACCCGCACCCGGCCTGCCTGTCAACCCCGCCCCGACACCCGTTTTGACAAGCTCCCAGGCGCGGTTTAGCTTGCCGCTCCATGAACTTCGACCTCACCGCCGTACTCCTGGCGCTCCCCATCCTCCTCCTGTCGCTGACGGCCCACGAGTGGGGCCACGCGTGGGTGGCGCTCAAGCAGGGAGACGACACGGCATACATGCTGGGCCGGGTGACCATGAACCCGGCCGCCCACGTGGACCCCATCGGCACGCTGCTCTTTCCCGCGATCGCCATGATGACGGGGGCGCCGCTGCTGGGGTGGGCCAAGCCGGTGCCCACCAACCCGCGCAAGTACCGCAGCTACCGCCGCGGCGACATCCTGGTCTCCATCGCCGGGGTGTGCATGAACGCGCTGCTGGCCATCGGCTTTGCCATGCTGTGCCTGCTCATGGCGCTGTACGCGCGCAGCACGGGCGGCCTGCCGGAGTTCCTGACCATCTTCTTCACCATGTGCCTGTACGGCGTGGTGGGCAACATCGGCCTCATCATCTTCAACCTGCTCCCCATCCCCCCGCTGGACGGCTCGCACGTGTTCTACCACCTGCTGCCGCCGCACCTGGGCACGGAGTACCGCAAGCTGTACCCGTACGGCTTCTTCATCCTGTGGGCGCTGGTGCTGACGAACGCGCTGCAGTTCCTGGGTCCGGCCATCCGCGGCATCTCCAACCTGCTCCTGGCGCCCTCCGGCGTGCAGCTCTGATGGACGCCCCCTCGGTCCGCGAAGATCCGTTCGACGTCGACCTGGATCGCTTTCACGGGCCGCTGGACCTGCTGCTGCACCTGATCCGCAACCAGGACATCGACATCTTCGACATCCCCATCTCAAGGATCACGCAGCAGTTCTTGGCGGCGATCCGCGACCTGCAGCGGCTGGAGCTGGAGCGGGCGGGGGAGTTCCTGGAGATGGCGGCCACGCTGGTGCGCATCAAGGCCCAGATGCTCTTTCCCCGCCGCGGCGACGACGACGAGGCGGAGGACCCCCGCGCCGACCTGGTGCGCCGCCTGCTGGAGTACGAGCACTTTCGCGAGGCGGCACGGCTGCTGGAGCGGGCGGAGCGGGAGCGCTCCCGCCTGTACGCCCGCGGCTTCGTGGAGGCCCGTCCCGCGCCGAAGCTGGTCGACCTTCCCCTCGAGACGACGTGGGACGAGGTGGAGGCGGCGCTCTCGGCGCTCATCGAGCGGCTGAACGCGCCGGAGACGGTGCACCACGTGCGGGGGCGCGAGATCAGGATCGACGACAAGATCCACGAGATCATGGAGGCGCTGGATCGCTCGCGGCGGGTGGAGTTCGACGCGCTCGTGGCGCCGTGGGGGACGCGCAACCACGCGGTGGCGGTGCTGCTGGCCGCGCTGGAGCTGGCCAAGCGCAGCATGGTGCGGGTGCGGCAGGCGTCGCCGTTCGCCTCGCTGTGGATCTACCGCTCGCGCGAGCAGAAGGAGGCGGCGTGATCCGCGCCAGCCGGGTGATCGAGGCGCTGCTCTTCGCCAGCGAGAGCCCGCTGTCGCCGGCGGACCTGGCGCGCGCGGACGAGGGGCTGGACGAGGAGCGGGTGGAGGGGGCCATCGCGGAGCTGCGGGCGGAGTACGACCGCGAGGCGCGCGCCTTCACCATCTTCGAGGTGGGGGGCGGATACCAGCTGCTGACGCGGCCGGAGTTCGCGCCGGTGCTGGAGCGCTTCGACTCCGTCCCCACGGCGCACCGCATCAGCGGCCCGGCGCTGGAGACGCTGGCCATCATCGCCTACCGGCAGCCGGTGGGGCGGGCGGAGGTGGAGGAGATTCGCGGGGTGGGGGCCGGCGGCGTGCTCAAGACGCTCCAGGAGCGCGGCCTGATCGAGGTGGTGGGACGGGGCGAGGGGCTGGGGCGGCCGCTGCTGTACGGCACCACGCCCTTCTTTCTGCAGCACTTTGGCTTCCGCAGCCTGGACGACCTGCCGCGCAGCGAGGAGCTGCCGGTGGTGCTGGCCCGGCGCGAGGAACGGAACGAGGCAGATGTCCAGTCGGCGGCAGGGGTTTCTTAAGCGCGGCGAGCCGGTGCGGCTGCAGGCCTTCCTGGCGCGCTCCGGGGTGGCCTCGCGGCGCGCGGCGGAGGAGATGATCTCCCACGGCCGCGTGGAGGTGAACGGCGAGACCGTCACGGCCATGGGGCTCACGGTGGTTCCCGGCGTGGACCGCGTGGAGGTGGACGGCGAGGAGATCAGGGTCGCCCCCACCACCTGGCTGGCGCTGCACAAGCCGAAGGGCTACGTGACGACGCGGATCGACCCCTACGGCCGCCGCACCGTCTACGACCTGCTGCCGGAGAAGTACCACGGCCTCTTTCACGTGGGCCGGCTGGACCGCGACAGCGAGGGGCTGCTCCTGCTGACCAACGACGGCGAGCTGGCCAACCGCTTCCTGCACCCGTCGCACGGGATCACGAAGGAGTACGACGTGATCGTGACGGGGAAGCCGACGGACGCGGCGCTCCGGCAGCTCGTCGAGGGCGTGGAGCTGGAGGACGGCGTGGCCCACGCGGAGTCGGCCAAGCTGATGGGGCCGGCGGGGAACGGGCTTTCGCGGCTGAAGCTGGTGCTGCGCGAGGGGAAGAAGCGCGAGGTGCGGCGGATGATGGCCGCGCTGGGCCACGAGGTGACGCGCCTGGTGCGCCGCCGCTTCGGCCCCATCGAGCTGGGCGAGCTGCCGAAGGGCAAGTACCGCATCGTTGCGCCGGAGGAGCTCTCGCACGTCCGCACGCCGCGCACGCGCGCGAAGGCGCGCGACACGCATCACGCCTACGACGTGGAGAAGCCGATGGCGAAAGGCAAGGCGCCGGCGGGGAAGGAGAAGCCGGAGGCACGCACCCGCCCCACCACGCCCGACGGCGAGCACCGCCCCCGCGGCAAGGCCGGCGAGCATCGCAAGCCCGCGCGGCCCGGCGCCCAGCCCGCGCGCTTCGCCGACGGCGACGCAACGCCGAAGCGCACGGGCGCGAAGCCGGCAGCGGGAGCGCGGTTCGGCGATGCGAAGGGCGAGAAGAAGCGGCGGCCGGGACAGGAGCAGCGCGGCCGCCCCGCCGACCTGTACGTGCCGCCCAGGCGTCCGCGCCCGGAGGCGGAGGACCGCGGCTGGGAGTCCACGGGGTGGGAGGACGATCCGGCTCCCGTACCGCGGCGGCGTCCCGACCGCGACTACGAGGAGCGTGCGCCGCGCCGCGGGAGCGGATCGGAGCGGGAGGATCGCGCCGCAGGTCCGCGCGGCCGTTCCGGCGGTGGTGCGCGCGGGCCGGCGTCTCGCGGCGGCAGGGCGGGGCGGAGCGGCTGGGAGGACGCGGATGATCGTCCCGCGCGGCCTCGCACCGGCGGCGCCGCGCGCGGTGGACGGGTGGGTGGCAGCCGCGGCGGCAGGGCGGGGCAGGGGGAGTGGGTGGATCGGGATGATCGTCCCGCGCGGTCTCGCACCGGCGGCGCTGCGCGGGGCGGACGGGCGGGGGGCAGCCGCGGCGGCAGAGCGGGGCAGGGGGAGTGGGAGGATCGGGATGATCGCTCCGCGCGGCCGCGCACCGGCGGCGCCGCGCGG
>DATAAG010000449.1:0-2339 GCA_036260235.1 Longimicrobium sp. | reverse complement strand
GCGCACGTGCTGCGGGTGGACGAGGAGCGGGTGCGCCGCAAGACGCGCGAGATGGTGGAGCAGCACCAGCTGAAGATGAAGGTCAGCGACGCCGAGTGGCAGTGGGACCGGAACAAGCTGACCATCTACTTCACGGCGGAGCGGCGGGTGGACTTCCGCCAGCTGGTGCGCGACCTGGCGCGCACCTTCCGCACCCGCATCGAGCTCAAGCAGATCGGCGTGCGCGACGAGGCGGCGCAGCTGGGCGGCGTGGGCCGCTGCGGCCGCCAGCTGTGCTGCAGCACCTGGCTGCGCGAGATCAAGCCAATCTCCCTGCAGCTGGCCAAGGACCAGAGCCTGTCGCTGAACCCACAGCAGATCAGCGGCACCTGCGGGCGGCTGATGTGCTGCCTGACGTACGAGCACGACGCCTACGTGGCGGCGCGCAAGCGCTTTCCGCGCGAGGGCAAGACCATCCGCACCGTGCTGGGCGCGGAGCGGGTGATCAGCATCGACATCTGGCGCAACACGGTGACGCTGCAGGACGAGCAGCGGCAGCGGCGCACCATCAGCCTGGACCAGCTCAAGGCGGAGACGGTGGCGCAGCCGGCCGGCGCGCGTCCCGACACGCCGCGCGCGGAAAAGCCGCCCCGCCCCGCCCTTCCCAACCCCGCGCAGCCGCAGCGCCCGCCGCGCAGGCCGCGCCGCCAGCCGGAGACGAAGCCCGAGTGAGCCGGTTCTACATCACCACGGCGATCGACTACGCCAACGGAGACCCGCACCAGGGGCACGCGTACGAAAAGATCGGCGCCGACGCCATCGCCCGCTACCACCGGCTGATCGGCGACGACGTGCGCTTCTGCATGGGGATGGACGAGCACGGGCAGAAGGTGGCGCAGGCGGCGGCGGCGCGCGGCATCTCTCCGCAGCAGCTGGTGGACGAGCTCTCGGCGCGCTTCGAGGCGGTGTGGCGGCGCCTGAACATCAGCAACGACCGCTGGATCCGCACCACCCAGCCGCACCACCGGAAGGGGGTGCGGGCGCTCATCGAGCGCATCTTCGAGCGCAACCCCGACGACTTCTACGAGAAGTCGTACGAGGGGTGGTACTGCGTGGGGTGCGAGCTGTTCAAGCGCGAGAACGAGATCCAGGACGGGCGCTGCGTCCTGCACCCCACGCGGGAGCTGCAGTGGACGGAGGAGCGCAACTGGTTCTTCCGCCTGTCGCGCTACGAGGGCTTTCTCCGCGACCACTTCGCGGCGCACCCGGACTTCGTCCTCCCCGAGTCGCGGCGCAACGAGCAGCTGGCGCTCATCGACTCGGGGCTGGAGGACATCTCCGTCAGCCGGGCGCGGCTCTCCTGGGCCATCCCCTTCCCCCGGCCCACCTCCGACGGCGTGGAGCAGGGGACGTGGGTGTGGTTCGACGCGCTCCCCAACTACCTGACGGACACCGGCTACCCGGACGAGGGCTTCCAGGCGTGGTGGCCGGCGCAGCTGCACGTGGTGGGCAAGGACATCACCCGGCTGCACACGGTGATCTGGCCGGCAATGCTGCGGGCGGCGGGGCTGCCGCTGCCGGAGCGGGTGTGGGGGCACGGCTTCGTAATGCTGGGCGGGGAGCGCTTCAGCAAGTCGTCCGGCGTGGGGCTGGACCTGGGGGAGGCGATCGACCGCTTCGGGGTCGACGCGTTCCGCTACTTCCTGCTGCGCGAGGTGCCGTGGGACGCGGACGGCAACTTCAGCTGGGAGCGCTTCGCGGAGCGGTACACGTCGGAGCTGGCGAACGGCCTGGGGAACCTGGCCAGCCGCACGACCTCGATGCTGGCGAAGTACCGCGACGGCATCGTCCCCGCCTCGCCGGTGGAGGTGGACGATGCGATCGCGGGCGCGGTGGAGGCGTACCGCGCGGCGATGGACGCCAACCTGCTGCACCACGGCGCGGAGGCCGCGTACGAGGTGGTGCGCCACGCCAACGCGCTGGTGGCGGAGCGGCAGCCCTGGACCGTCGCCAGGGAGCCGGCCCGCGCGGACGAGCTGGACCTGACGCTGGCGACGATGGTGCGGTGCCTGGCCGCGGCGGCGGTGCTGCTCTCCCCGTTCATGCCGGGGAAGGCGGCGGAGCTGTGGGAGCGCCTGGGCTCCGGCGGCGCGATGCCGGCGCTGGACGACCTCGCCACGCTGGACGTCTCCGGCTGGAGGACCAGCGCGGGCGCGATCCTCTTCCCCCGCCCCGAGGTGCCGGCGAAGGCGTGAGAGGAAGTGCGTGAGTGCGTTAGTGCGTGAGTGCGTGAGTAGAGGCCCGGCGACATGCCGGGCCTTTTCGTTTGGACGAAGAAAGTATGGCCCACGCAAAGTCAT
>DATAAG010000448.1:0-1775 GCA_036260235.1 Longimicrobium sp. | reverse complement strand
CCGAACCCGCCTTCACTACCCCTCCCCCGGGGTTGGGGGTGGGGTCGCCCGCCGTCGCGAGGAACGAGCGAAAGGCCGGTCGGGGGAGAGGGCCCCTCGCGGGCGCAGTGAGATTCCTGCCCTTCTCCTTCCCCCGGGGTTGCCAACTTTGGAGGAGGGGGAGATCGGCGGGTGCGGCGCGAAGGGCACGCCCCCTCCGGGCTCGCATGACTCGCCCACCTCCCCAAAAACCCCTGGGGGAGGTTGAACTTCACTCGCGTTCCGGAGGTTGCTGCCGTCCGGAGCGCCTCGAACCCAGCCCCAACCACCCCTCCCCCGGGGTTGGGGGAGGGGTCGCCCGCCGTCGCGAGGAACGAGCGAAAGGCCGGGCGGGGGAGAGGGCCTCCCGGCGAAGCCGCGAGGCGCCTGCTGGACATACGCCCGGGAGATCGCCGACGCTTCCTAGTAGAACCGCCGCTCCTTCGCGTTCTCCGGCGTCAGGCGGACGACGGTGCTGTCGCCGCGGACGGTGACGGGGACGTTCCACTCCAGCGTGCGGTCGGGCAGCACGTACACGGCGTAGATCCAGAACCGCCCCTCGTCCGCCGCCAGGCGGGCCGTCCCCGTGGCGTCCGTGGTGTCCGCCACCGCCGGTGCGCCCAGCTCCGCCACCTTGGCCTCCGCCACGCTGTCGAAGGGCGCGAACACCCGCTGGCGCCACTGCCGCCGCGCCACGCGGATGGAATCCACCCGCGCCTGCAGCCCCCGCCGCTCGGCGCGGACCCGCTGCACGGTGGAGTCGCCGGAGGCCGCCAGCCGGCCCTCCTGCACCGTCAGGCTCTCAAGTTGCGTAACCATCGCCGCCGGAATCGCCGGCTCCGGCTGTCCGGCCGCCTGCGCGAGTGAATCCATCAGCTCCTCGCGATCGTACGGCAGCAGGTAAACGGGCAGGTCCGCCACCGGCCGGCCGCCTTCGGCCAGCGCGGCGCGCACCACCACCTTGGAGTCGCTGCACCCGGCAACCGCCAGGGAGGCGGCCAACAGCAGCAGACGCTTCATCCACGCGCTCCGGGAGGAATGGGAAGAACGACCAGGGCCCACGAACGCAGGCGCGCTCCGGGCAGCCGGCACCGCGGCGGGGTTTCGCAAGCGCCGCGCCGGGCGGCGCGACTGGCGCTCGCGCTGCTCTGCGCGCTGGCCGCGCACCCGGCGGCGGCGCAGCTGCAGATCCCGCGGCCGGTAGGCTACGTAAACGACTTCGCCAACGTCATCCCGGCGCAGGACGAGGCCGCCATCCAGGCCGTCATCGACGAGGTACGGTCCAGGTCCGGCGGCGAGATCGTGGTCGTCACCCTGCCGTCGCTGCAGGGCGAGGTGGCGTCGGACGTGGCGCTGCGGATCGGCCGCGAGTGGCGGATCGGCGCGGCGGGCCAGGTGGGAGACTCGGCGCGCAACACCGGCGCGGTGGTCCTGGTCTCCATGCAGGACCGCAAGTGGCGCATCGAGACCGGGATCGGCACCAACACCTTCATCACCGCGGCGGAGGCGGGGCGCATCGGCCGGGACCTGATGGTGCCCCAGCTGCAGGCCGGCCGCCCCGGGCAGGGGATCCTGGCCGCGGTGCAGGCGGTGGCGCAGGAGTACGGCGAGGAGTTCGGCTTCACCGTCACCGGCGCGCCTCCCCCGCAGCCCCAGCCGCGCGCCTATCCGCCGCAGGGCGGACGGCGCTCGTCCGGGGGCGGGAGCTTCCTCTTCTGGCTCATCCTCCTCTTCATCCTCTTCTCCCTGATGCGGGG
>DATAAG010000447.1:0-1579 GCA_036260235.1 Longimicrobium sp. | reverse complement strand
GATTGGGGGCGAACGGGGCCCGCTGGCGCGGTGCGGCGGTGCGTGCAACATTGCGGGCCTCCCGTGCCCGATCCACCCATCCCTGAGGACGCCGCATGATCCCGAGACTGCTTCGCGCGGCCGGCGCCGTGGCGCTGCTGGCCCTGTCCGCCGCCCCGCTGGCCGCCCAGCCCACCCTGCAGACGCGCGGCAGCGGCACCGTGGTGCTGCGCGCCGCGCGCCTGATCGACGGCACCGGCGCCGCGCCCGTGCAGAACGGCGTGGTGGTGGTGACGGACGACCGCATCGTGGCCACGGGGCGCGAGGGGAGCGTGCAGGTGCCGGCGGGCGCGCGCGTCATCGACCTGGGCGACGCCACGCTCCTCCCCGGCTTCATCGACATGCACACGCACATCACGGGGCGCGCGCTGGGGGACCCGGGGAAGGACTGGGAGTCGGTGCGCGACCTTCCCGCCTTCTCCGCCATCCTGGGCGCCGCGAACGCGCGCGCGACGCTGATGGCCGGCTTCACCACCATCCGCAACCTGGGCTCCTCCGACTTCGCCGACCTCGCGCTGCGGCAGGCCATCGACCAGGGCTACGTCCCCGGGCCGCGCATCCAGGGGGCGGGGAACAGCCTGGGCATCACCGGCGGCCACTGCGACGAGAACGGCTTCCGACCGGGGCTGCTGGAGGGCGACTACCGCACCGGCGTGGCCGACGGGCCGGAGCAGATCGTGGCGGCGGTGCGCTACCAGGCCAAGTACGGCGCGGACGTCATCAAGACCTGCGCGACCGGCGGCGTTCTTTCGGAGGGCGACGCGGTGGGCGTGCTGCAGTACTCGCTGGAGGAGCTGCAGGCGCTGGTGGAGGAGGCGCGGGTGCTGGAGCGGCGGGTGGCGGCGCACGCGCACGGGGCGGAGGGGATCAAGGTCGCGGTGCGCGCGGGGGTGGCCTCCATCGAGCACGGCTCCTTCCTGGACGAGGAGGGGGCGCGGATGATGGCGGAGCGCGGCACCTACCTGGTGCCCACGATGATGGCGGGCCGCGCGGTGGAGCAGGCGGCGGCGAGCGGCCGCCTGACCGGCCTGCGCGCGGAGAAGGCCCGCGCCGCCGCGACGGCCATGCGCAACGCCACGCGCATCGCCCGGCGCGCGGGGGTGCCCATCGCGCTGGGGACGGACGCGGGCGTGGGGCCGCACGGTGCCAACGGGCAGGAGTTCGCGCTGATGGTGGAGTGGGGCGGGCTGACGCCGATGGAGGCGATCGTGGCGGGCACCGGCAACGCGGCGAAGCTGCTGGGCTGGGAGGACCGCATCGGCACCCTGCGCGCCGGCCTGCTCGCCGACGTCGTCGCCGTCCGCGGCGACCCGCTGCAGAACGTCCGCGCCCTCGAGTCGCCGGTGTTCGTGATGAAGAACGGGGTCATCTACGTCGGCAACTCGGACCTTTCCGCGACGGCCGCGCCACGGAACTGAGGGGATGATCCGCTCCATCCAGGCATGGCGCGCCCGCCGCCCGATGAGCGAATGCATTCACCGCTGGGAATTCGCGAAGTCCGCCTCCGCGGACTGCACGGGCACGATCCTGCCGGTGCAGC
>DATAAG010000446.1:0-11075 GCA_036260235.1 Longimicrobium sp. | reverse complement strand
GTGAGTGCGGGAGTGCGGGAGTGTGACAGTGCAGAGGTGCGGGAGTACCACGGACGCACCGGCGCGGAAGCGCCGGCATCCACTCACGCACCGACGCACTCACGCACTCACGCACTGGAGTACCTGGGCCGCGTGGACGCGCAGGTGAAGGTGCGCGGCTTCCGCGTGGAGCCGGGCGAGGTGGAGGCGGCGCTGCGGCGCCACCCGGAGGTCCGCGAGTGCGTCGTGGCCGCGCGCGAGTACGCGCCGGGCGACCACCGCCTGGTGGCGTACGTGGTGGGCGGCGCGGAGTCCGGGGCGCTGCGCGCGCACCTGCGGCGCACCCTCCCCGGGCACCTGGTGCCGGCCGCCTTCGTGGCGCTGGACGCGCTCCCCCTTACCCCCGGCGGCAAGGTGGATCGCCGCGCCCTCCCCGCGCCCCCGGCGCCGGCGGACGGGCGCGCCCTGAAGCCCGGGACGGAGCTGGAGGCGCGCATCGCGGCGGTGTGGCAGGAGGTGCTGGGGGTGGAGGCGGTGGGGATGGAGGACAACTTCTTCGACCTGGGCGGGCACTCGCTCCTCCTGGTGCGGCTGCAGTCGCGGCTCGCGGCCGGGCTGGGGATGGAGGTGGCCGTGGTGGACCTGTTCCAGCACCCCACCGTCCGCTCGCTCGCCGGGCGGCTGCAGGGGCGGGCGGAGGAGGGCTCGGTGGAGACGGGCGAGGCGCGGGGCGGGGCGCGGCAGGCGGCGCTGGGGCGGCGGATGCACGCCCGCCCCCGGCGAGAGGCGTGACCGTGGCCGCGGACGAGACGATGGCCGGCGGCCAGGCGCCGGAGCGGACCGGGCTGGAGGTGGCCGTCGTGGGGATGGCGGCCCGCGTGCCCGGCGCGGACGACCTGCAGGCCTTCTGGCGCAACCTGCGCCAGGGGGTGGAGTCCATCCGCTTCTTCACCCGCGAGGAGCTGCTGGAGGAGGGGACGCCCCCGGAGCTCCTGGACCGGGAGGGCTTCGTCCCCGCGCGGGGCGAGCTGCGCGGGGCGGACCAGGTGGACGCGGCGCTCTTCGGCCTGACCCGGCGCGACGCGGAGATCCTGGACCCCCAGCACCGGGTGCTGCTGGAGTGCGCCTGGGCGGCGCTGGAGCACGCCGGCTACGACCCGGCCCGCCCGCCGGGGCCGGTGGGCGTCTTTGCCGGGTGCGGCGCCAGCACCTACCTGCAGCGGGTGGAGGCCAGCCCGGAGCTGGTGCGCGCCGTGGGGATGACCCGCATCGACCTGGCCAACGACAAGGACCACCTCTCCGCCGGGATCAGCTACCGGCTGGACCTGCACGGTCCCAGCCTGGCCGTGCAGACGGCCTGCTCCACCTCGCTGGTGGCCGTGCACCTTGCCTGCCAGAGCCTGCTGAACGCGGAGTGCGACCTGGCGCTGGCCGGGGGCGTCTCCATCGGGGTGCCGCTCCGGCGGGGGTACCTCTACACGCCGGACGGCATCCTTTCCCCCGACGGGCACTGCCGCGCCTTCGACGCCGACGCGCGCGGGACGGTGGGGGGGAACGGGGCCGGGCTCGTCGTCCTCAGGCGCCTGGACGACGCGCTGGCGGACGGCGACACCATCCACGCGGTCATCCGCGGCTCCGCCATCAACAACGACGGCGCCCGCAAGGTGGGATACACGGCGCCCAGCGTGGACGGGCAGGCCCGCGTGATCTCCGAGGCGCTCTCGGTGGCGGGGGTGGACCCCGCGACGGTGCAGTACCTGGAGACGCACGGCACCGGCACCCCCCTGGGCGACGCCATCGAGCTGCGCGCCATCGGCCAGGTCCTTTCGCGCGGCGCCGCGGCGCACCCCTGCGCCCTGGGCTCCGTCAAGACCAACCTGGGGCACCTGGACGCCGCCGCGGGGGTGGCGGGGCTCATCAAGACCGTCCTGGCGATGCGCAACGGCGAGATCCCGCCGTCGCTGCACTGCGCCGTCCCCCATCCCGGGGTCGCGGCGTCCGGCGGGCGCCTCTTCGTCAACACGGCGCTCCGGCCGTGGACGCGCAACGGCGCGCCGCGCCGGGCGGGGGTCTCGTCGTTCGGCCTGGGCGGCACCAACGCGCACGTGGTGCTGGAAGAGGCGCCGCCGCGCGAGCCCTCCGGCCCCTCCCGCGCCGCGCAGCTCCTGGTCCTTTCCGCCCGCACGCCCACGGCGCTGGCCGCGGCGGCGGAGCGGCTGGCGGACGTGCTGGAGCGCGAGGCGCCGCCGCTGGCCGACGCGGCGTTCACGCTGCAGCGGGGGCGGCGCGAGCTGGAGCACCGCCTGGCGGTGGTCTGCCACGACGCGGCGGAGGGGGCGGCGCGGCTCCGCGAGGCCGCCTCCCGCGCCCGCCCCGCGGTGCACCGCACGGACCGCCCCGTCGCCTTCCTCTTTCCCGGCGTGGGGACGCAGTACGTGGACATGGGCCGCGGCCTGTACGACGCCGAGCCCGCGTTCCGCGAGGCGGTGGACGTCTGCTGCGAGCTGCTGCGCCCGGTGCTGGGGACGGACCTGCGCGAGCCGCTCTACTCCGCGGGCGGGGAAAAGGGCGGGTCCGGCGGATGGGACCTGCGCCGCCTGCTGGGCCGCGGCCGGGACGCGGAGGGCGGGGAGGGGGAGGGGACGCCGCTGGACGACACCCGCCTGGCCCAGCCCGCGGTGTTCGTGACCGGGTACGCGCTGGCGCGGCTCTGGATGAGCTGGGGGGTACGGCCGCGCGCGGTGATGGGCCACTCGCTGGGCGAGTACGTGGCGGCCTGCGTGGCCGGGGTGCTGCCGCTGGAGGACGCGCTGCGGCTGGTGGCGTTGCGCGCCCGGCTGCTCGACGCGCTCCCCGCGGGCGCCATGCTGGCCGTCCCGCTGGACGAAGAGGCGCTGCGGGCGGTCCTTCCCGCCGGGCTGGACCTGGCGGCCGTCAACACTCCCGGCAGCTGCGTGGTGGCCGGGCCGGCGGACGAGGTGGACGCCTTCGCGGCGGCGCTGGCGGAGCGGGGGACGGTGAGCCGGCGGCTGGCCGCGCGCCACGCCTTCCACTCGCGCGCCATGCACCCGGTGGCGGCGGAGCTGGAGCGGCTGCTGGCGGACGCGGCGCTGCGCGCGCCGGAGATCCCCCTGGTCTCCAACGTCACCGGGACGTGGATCACGGACGAGGACGCCCGCTCCCCCGCGTACTGGGCCCGCCACCTGTGCGGCACGGTGCGCTTTTCCGACGGCGTCGCCGCGCTGCGGGCGGAGCCGGGGTGGGCGCTGCTGGAGGTGGGGCCGGGGCAGGCGCTGGGCGCCTGGGCGGTGCAGCAGGCCCCGGCGGACGCCCCGGACGGCGCCGTGGTGCTCAGCTCGCTGCGCCACCAGCACAACCGCGTCCCCGACCTGCGCTTTCTGCTGGAGACGCTCGGCGGGCTCTGGGCGGCGGGGGTGGCTGTGGACTGGGCGGCCTTCAGCGGCGAGGAGCGCCGCCACCGCGTCCCCCTTCCCGGCTACCCGTTCGAGCGCAGGCGGTACTGGGTGGATCCGCCCCCCGCGGCCGCGCCGGACCGGCCCCGGGCGGCGGGGGAGGCCTCCGTTCAACCAGCTCACCAGAAAGGACCGGACGTGATGGAGAACGGAGCGCGCGCGCAGGCGGACCCGGCGGCGCCGTCCCCGCGCGGCGAGGTGGTGCTGGGGATCCTGAAGGGGATCGTGGCGGAGCTGACCGGGATGGAGGAGCACCAGGTGCGGACCGACGCGGACTTCTTCGAGTCCGGGATCGACTCCCTGCTGCTGCTGCAGGCCATCCAGGCGATCGAGAAGCGGCTGGGGGTGCGCGTCTCCCTGGTGGAGCTGCTGGAGGAGATCGCCACCCTGGGCGCCCTGGCCCGGCACCTGGATCGCGTGCTCCCCGCCGGCGCCGTCGTCCGGGACGGGAGCGGTCCCGCCGCGGACCCCGTGCCCGCGGAAGCCGCGGCCCTGCCTCCGCCCTCCGCGAACGGCGCGGCGGAGGCGCCCCGCCTGGTTCCCGCGCCCCCCGCGTTCTTTCCCCCGGCCGCGCCCCTGCCGGCGGTCCCGGCGGACGGACCCGGGCCGGCGGACGGCGCCGGGGCGGGCGGGGGCACGGTGGAGCGGGTGATCGCGCGGCAGCTGCAGCTGATGCAGCAGCAGAGCGCGCAGCAGGCGCAGCTCTTCGCGCAGCAGCTGGCGGCGCTCCGCGGCGCCGTCCCGTCCGCGCTTCCCGCCGCGGCGGAGCCGGCGGCGCCCGCTCTCGCCCCCGCGCTCGCCGCCACCGCATCCGTCGAGTCCGCGCCGGCGGGCTCGACCGCATCGACGGCATCGACGGCATCGACGGCATCCGCGCCTGCCGCACCCGCATCCGCCGCGTCCACGCCCGCGGGGGAAGCGCGGCGGGAGGTGCCGCAGTCGCCGCGGGCCAGGATCCAGCCGCCCACCTTCGTCGCCTACCAGCCGCTGAACACCGAGGCGCCGGGAGGGATGACGGCGGAGCAGAAGGAGTACCTGGACGGCTTCATCGCGCGCTACGTGGAGCGGACGAAGGGCTCGAAGGCGCACCAGGCGCGCTACCACCTGCCGCTGGCGGACACGCGCGTCACCGCCCGCTTCCGCCGCGCGTGGAAGGAGATCACCTACCCGATCGCCGGCGAGCGGGCGCTGGGCGCGCGCGTGTGGGACGTGGACGGCAACGAGTACGTGGACATCGGGATGGCCTTCGGGTGCAACCTGTTCGGCCACGCGCCGGACTTCGTCACCCGCGCCATCCACGAGCAGGTGGAGCGCGGCTACGGGCTGGGCCCGCAGTCCACCCTGGCCGGCCGCGCCGCGGAGCTCGTCTGCGAGCTGGGGGGGAACGAGCGCGCCGTCTTCTGCAACTCGGGGACGGAGGCGGTGATGGGGGCCATCCGCGCCGCGCGGACGTACACCGGGCGGACGAAGATCGCCTACTTCGCCGGCAGCTACCACGGCTGGAGCGACGTGGTGCAGGGGCGCGTGGTGGAGGCCGGCGGCCGGCGCGAGGTGCGCCCCACGGCGCCGGGGATCCCGCAGCTGCCGCTGGGCGACGTGCTGATGCTGGACTTCGACGAGCCGGCGTCGCTGGACCTGCTGGAGAAGCACGTCCACGAGATCGCCCTGGTGATGGTGGAGCCGGTGCAGAGCCGCCGGCCGGACTTGCAGCCCTTCGCCTTCCTCCGCGAGCTGCGGCGGATGACGCGCGAGGCGGGGGCGCTCCTCCTCTTCGACGAGCTGATCACCGGCTTCCGCATGGGCCCCGGCGGCGCGCAGGCGTTCTTCGGCGTGGACGCGGACCTGGTGACCTATGGCAAGATCGTCGCGGGGGGCCTGCCCATGGGCGTCGTGGCGGGGAAGCGCGAGCCGATGAGCGTCTTCGACGGCGGCGTGTGGAGCTACGGGGACGATTCGTATCCCCCCGCGCAGCGCACCCTCTTCGCCGGCGCCTTCTGGAAGCACCCGCTCTCCATGGGCGTGGCCGTCGCCGTCCTGGAAGAGATCCGGCGGCGCGGCCAGCCGATGTACGACGCGCTGAACGCGCGCACCGCGCGGCTGGTGGAGCGGATGAACGCCTTCTTCGAGGCGGAGGCCTATCCCGTCACCGCCGCGCACTTCGCCTCGTGCTTCCGCTTCTTCTTCGGGCCGGAGGTCCGGTTCCCGGACCTGTTCAGCAATCACCTGGTGCACGAGGGGATCTACGTCATCCCGGAGACGGGGACGAACTTCCTGTGCACCGCCCACACGGAAGAGGATCTGGACCGTGTCTTCGACGCCGTCCGCGCCTCCGCCCGGGCCATGCGGCGCGGCGGCTTCATCCCCGGCCCCGCGGGCGGTCCGGGGGAGGGAGGACCGCGCATCGCCCGCGAGGCGCCCGCCGCCGCGCCGGCCTTCGCGGAGCACGGACGCAACGGCGGGGGGGCGGACGGGCCGGCGGACGTCCGCGCGCTCCCGCTGACGGAGGGGCAGCGGCAGCTGTGGATCGAGTCGCAGATGAGCGACGACGCGTCCCGCGCCTACATCGAGTCCACCACCCTGCGCCTGCGCGGGCCGCTGGACGCGGAGGCGCTGCGGGCGGCGCTGCAGGCGCTGGTGGACCGCCACGACACCCTGCGCGTGACCTTCCACCCGGAGGGCGAGGCGCAGCTCGTTCATCCCGCCCTGCGGGTGGAGCTGCCGGTGGAGGACCTTCGCGCCCTGCCAGCGGAGGCGCGCGAGGCGGAGGCGCGGGCGTGGCTGCGCCGCACCGTGCGGCGTCCGTTCGACCTGGTGCGCGGGCCCCTGGTGCGCTTCGCCCTGGCGGCGGTGGGGCCCGACGAGCACTGGCTGGTGTTCGACTCGCACCACGCGGCGGTGGACGGGTGGTCGTTCGGCGTGATGATCGAGGAGCTGGGCGCCCTCTACGCCGCCGTCCGCCAGGGCCGCGACGCCGGGCTGCCGCCGCGCCCCGACCACGCGGAGCTGGTCCGCGCCCAGGTGGCCGCCGTGCGCGGGGACGCCGCGGCGGAGGCGTACTGGCTGGAGCAGTTCGCCGACGGGGTCCCCGTGCTGGACCTGCCCACGGACCGCCCCCGCCCCCCCGTGCGCGACTACCGGGGCGAGCGCGCGGCGCGGACGCTGGACGGGGCGCTGGTGCGCCGCCTGGACCAGGCGGGGCGGCGGCACGGGCTCACCCTCTTCAACACGCTCTTCTCCGCCTGCGCGGCGTGGCTGGCGCGGCTGGGCGGGGACGATGACCTGGTGATCGGCACCCCCGCGGCGGGGCAGGCCGGCCGCTCGGGGGCGGCGGGGCTGGTGGGGTACGGAATCAACGTCCTTCCCGTCCGCGTGCGGGTGGACGGCTCCGCCACCTTCGCGCAGCACGCCCGGACGGTGCGCCGCTCGCTGCTGCGCGCCCTGGAGCACCAGAACGTCTCCATCCCCCGCCTGGTGGACCGCCTTCCCGGCGCCCGCGACCCCGGGCGCCCGCCGCTGTACGCGGTGGGGATGCACGTGGACCGCGCCCGGGGCGAGGCGTTCCTGGGCGACCTGCGCGCCGAGTTCGAGGACAACTTCGGCGGCGGGGCCAAGGTGGACCTGGCCCTGGGCTTCACCGAGACGGACGACGCGCTGCACCTGCGCTGCGACTACGCCGCCGCCCTCTTCGACGCGGCGACGGTGGAGCGGTGGATGGACTCGCTGGAGCGCCTGCTGGACCAGGTGGCCCGCGACCCGGACGCGCCCCTCGCGGGGCTGGAGCTGGTGGGCCCGGCGGAGCGGCGGCGGGTGGTGGAGGAGTGGAACCGCACCGACGCGGAGGCCGAGGGCCCCTGGATCCACGCGCGGATCGCGGAGCTGGCCGGGGAGGCGCCGGACGCCCCCGCCGTCGAGGCGGAGGACGGCTCCCTCACCTTCGGCCAGCTGAACGGGCGCGCCAACCGCCTGGCCCACCACCTGGCCGGGCTGGGGGTGGGCCCGGAGGTGCGGGTGGGGATCTGCCTTCCCCGCGGCGCCGACCTGGTGGCCGCCATGCTCGCGGTGCTCAAGGCGGGGGGCGCCTTCGTCCCGCTGGACCCCGCGCACCCGCCCGACCGCCTGGGCTTCCTCCTTTCCGACAGCGCGGCCGCCGTGCTGCTGACCACCGCGGCGCTGCGCGGCTCCGTGGCCGTGCCGCCGGGCGTGCGCATGGTGATGGTGGACCGCGAGGAGGAGCGGGTCGCGGCGGAGCCGGCGGACGACCCCGCGGGCGAGACCACGGCGCGCTCCCTGGCCTACGTCATCTACACCTCCGGCAGCACCGGCACTCCCAGGGGGGTGGCCGTGGAGCACGGGGCGCTGCGCAACCTGTGCGCGTGGCACGCGCGCGCGCTGGGCATCACCGCGGACGACCGGGCCTCGCAGCTGATCAGCGCGGGGTTCGACGGCTCCGTGCTGGAGATCTGGCCCGCGCTGGCCCGGGGCGCCGCGGTGCAGGTGGTCCCCGACGCCGTGCGCGCGGACCCCGAGGCGCTGCGCGACTGGATGGTGCGCCGGGGCACCACCCTGGCCACCTCGCCGGCCTCCCTCACCGAGCCGCTGATGGCGCTGGCGTGGCCGCGCGGGACGGCGCTGCGCCGGCTGGTCTCCGGCGCGGACCGGCTGCGGGTGCGGCCCCGCGCGGACCTCCCCTTCGTGGTCACCAACAACTACGGACCCACGGAGTGCACGGCCATCGTCACCTCGGCCGTGGCGGCGCCCGGAGGGGAGCGCCCCCCCGGCATCGGGCGGCCGGGGGACAACACCCGCGCCTACGTGCTGGACGCGGCGCTGCGCCCCGTCGCCGTCGGCATCCCCGGCGAGCTGTTCGTGGGCGGCGCGCAGGTGGCGCGCGGATACCTGGGGCTTCCCGCGCTCACGGCCGAGCGCTTCGTCCCCGACCCGTTCGGCCCCGCGCCGGGCGGGCGGCTGTACCGCACGGGAGACCGCGTGCGCTGGCTGGCCGACGGGACGCTGGAGTTCGTGGGCCGCCGCGACGGGCAGGTGAAGGTCCGCGGCTTTCGCGTGGAGCCGGGAGAGATCGAGGCGGCGCTGCGCCGCCACCCCGGCGTGGCCGACTGCGCGGTGGTGCCGCGCGACGACGGGGGGGAGGGGACGCGGCTGGTGGCGTACGTGGCCGGCGGGGCGGACGCGGAGGCGCTGCGGGCGCACCTGCGCGCCGCGCTCCCGGAGTACATGCTCCCCTCGGCCTTCGTCGCCCTCGACCGCCTGCCGCTGACGCCGAACGGAAAGCTGGACCGCCGGGCCCTTCCCGCGCCGGAGCAGGCGGGGGACGGGTACGTGCCCCCGCGCACCCCCGCGGAGGCGGCGCTGGCCGCCATCTGGGCGGAGGTGCTGCGGGTGGAGCGGGTGGGGGTGGAGGACGGGTTCTTCGAGATCGGCGGCGACAGCATCCTGGCCATCCAGGTGGCCGCCCGCGCCCGCCGCGCCGGGCTGGAGATCCGCCCGCGCCACCTGTTCGAGCACCAGACGGTCGCCGCGCTCGTCCGCGCCGTGGCGGGCGCCGTCCCCGTGGAGGCCGCGGAGCAGCGCCGGCCGGAGGGCGAGGTGCCGCTGACGCCGGTGCAGGCGCTTCACCTGGCGGTGGACTCCCCGGCGCCCGCGCACTTCAACCAGTCCCTCCTGCTGCGGGTGGACGCCTCCCTGCCCGACGACGCGCTGGAGGCCGCCCTGCGCGCCGTGGTGGAGCACCACGACGCGCTGCGCCTGCGCTTTCGCCGCGCCGGGGCGGGGTGGGAGCAGTGGTACGGCGACGGGGCCGGGATGGCGCTGGAGCGGGTGGACCTTTCCGCCCTTTCGCCCGGGGCGCGGGACCGCGCCCAGGAGGAGGACGCCGACGCGGCGCAGGCCGGGCTGGACCTGGAGCACGGCCCCGTGGGCCGCGCCGTCCTCTTCCATCGCGGCGAAGAGGGGCGCGTGCTCCTGCTGGTGCTGCACCACCTGGTGGTGGACGGGGTCTCCTGGCGCATCCTGCGCGACGACCTGGAGCGCGCCTGCGCGCACGCCGCCGCCGGCCGCCCGGCCGACCTGGGCCCGAAGACCACCTCGTTCGGCGCCTGGTCGCGGGCGCTGCGGGCGTACGCCGCCGGCGCCGCGGTGCAGGCGCAGGCGCCGTACTGGCTGGCCCAGGGGCCGGAGGGGGTGGCGCCCCTTCCCGCGGACGGCGCCGGCGGGGGGACGGAGGCGTCGGCGCGCACCCTGGCCGTGCGGCTGGACGCGGACGAGACGCGCGCGCTGCTGCAGGAGGCGCCGGCGGCGTACCGCGCCCGCATCGACGACCTGCTGCTCTTCGCCCTGGCCCGGGCGCTGGGGGAGTGCAGCGGCGCGCCCCGCGTCCGCATCGCGCTGGAGGGGCACGGACGCCAGGAGGAGGTGGCGCCGGGGGCGGACCTGACGCGCACCGTGGGCTGGTTCACCAGCGTCTACCCGGTCGTGCTCGACCTTTCGGGCGCCGCGGACCCCGCCGCCGGGGTGGCGCGCGTGCGCGACCAGCTGCGCGCGGTGCCGGCGCGCGGCATCGGCTACGGCGTGCTGCGCTGGCTGGCGCCGGACGGCGACCTGCGCCGGCGGCTGGCGGCGCAGCCGGAGCCGGAGGTGGTCTTCAACTACCTGGGCCAGCTGGACGCCGGCCAGGAGCAGGGCGCCCTGCTGCGGCTGGCAGACGGCCCCCGCGGGCGCGAGTGGGCGCCGGAGACGCCGCGCCGGTACCTGCTGGACGTGAACGCCTTCGTCCGCGACGGTTGCCTGTCTCTGGGGTGGACGTACGCCGCGGGGACGCACCGGCCGGAGACGGTGCGGCGCGTGGCGGACGCCTGCGCGCGCGCCGTGCGCGAGCTGGTCGACCACGCCCGCGGCCGACCGTCCCCCCGCCGCACCCCCGCCGACTTTCCGCTGGCGGATCTGGCCCCGGCGGAGCTGGAGGCGGCCACCGCCGGGCACCCCGACGTGGAGGACCTGTATCCGCTGGCGCCCATGCAGGAGGGGATGCTCTTTCACGCCCTGGCCGGCGAGGGGGCGCAGGCGTACCAGGCGCAGGACGCCTTGCGGCTGGAGGGGGCGCTGGACGCGGGGCGCTTCCGCCGGGCGTGGGACGCCGTGGTGGCGCGGCATCCCATCCTGCGCACCGCCTTCGCGTGGGAGGGGGTGCCGCGGCCGCTGCAGCGGGTGCACGCCGCCGTGGAGGTGCCGTGGACGGAGGAGGACTGGCGCACGCTGAGCTTCGCCGAGCAGGAGACGGCGCTGGAGCGCTACCTGGCGGCGGACCGCGCGCGCGGCTTCCGGCTGGACGAGGCGCCGCTGCTGCGCTGCGCCCTCTTCCGCGTGGCCGACGACGCGCACTGGTTCGCCTGGAGCCAGCACCACCTGCTGACCGACGGGTGGACCTCGGCGCGGCTGCTGGACGAGGTGTTCCTCCTCTACCGCGCCCTCGGGGCCGGCGACCCGGCCGGGCTGCCGCCGGCGCGGCCGTACCGCGACTACATCGCCTGGCTGGGACGCCAGGACCCGGCCGCCGCGGAGCGCTACTGGCGCGGCGTGCTGCGCTGGCTGGCGCCGGACGGCGACCTG
>DATAAG010000445.1:0-1926 GCA_036260235.1 Longimicrobium sp. | reverse complement strand
GCAGCCCGTCAGGCCTGCGCGGGGACGGGCTGCGATTCCCCCCCCGTTCCCCCTTTCGCGTCACACCCATGGCGGCCCACGAATACCACTTCGTCACCCGCTGGCACGTGCCGGGCACGCCGGAGGAGGTCTACGCCATCCTGGAGGACGCGGGGAGCCTGGGCCGCTGGTGGCCGTCCGTGTACCTGGACGTGCGCGTGGTGGATCCCGGCGGGGACGGCGGGGCGGGCGCGTACACCGAGCTGCACACCAAGGGCTGGCTGCCGTACACGCTGCGCTGGCGATTCCGCGTGGTGGAGAAGCGGCCGCCCACGCACCTTGCCATCGCGGCCGAGGGTGACTTCGTGGGGCAGGGTGTCTGGACGCTCACGCCGGCGGGCGACGGGACGGAGGTCGTCTACGACTGGCGCATCCGCGCGGAAAAGCCGCTGCTGCGCTCGCTCTCGTTCCTGCTGAAGCCGCTCTTCTCCGCCAACCACGAGTGGGCCATGGCGCGCGGCGAGGAGAGCCTGCGCCTGGAGCTGGCCCGCCGCCGCGCCGCGAGCGAGGAGGAGCGCGCCCGCATCCCGGCGCCGCCGGGACCCACGCCCAGCTCCACGGTGCGCTGGCTGGCCCGGGTCCTCCTCCGCCGGTAGCCCGGTCCGCGCCTTCCGAAGATTCTTTCTGCCGCCCGGTACCCGGAGCTACCTTTTCCCGCGCCGCTCAGCTTCTCCGTCCGCTTCAACCCATCCCATTGCGCTGGAGAGACTGGCATGACGCTACGGTGGCTGTTTGCTGCGCTCCACCTGCTGGCGCTGGGCATCGGGCTGGGCGCCGTGTGGTCGCGCGCCCGCGCGCTGCGCGCACTCCCCGGCGAAGACGCCCTGCGCCGCGCGCTCGCCGCTGACGCGTGGTGGGGGATCGCCGGGCTGCTGTGGATCTCGACGGGGCTGGTGCGGGCGTTCGGCGGCCTGGAGAAGTCGAGCCGGTACTACCTGCAGAGCGATGCGTTCCTGGCGAAGATGGGGCTGCTCGGCGTCATCATCCTTCTGGAGCTCTGGCCGATGGCGACGCTCATCCGGTGGCGCATCCAGCGGCAGCGCGGGGGATCGCCGGACCTGGGGCGCGCCGCCGCGTTCGCGCGGATCAGCGAGGTCCAGGCGCTGCTGGTGATCGTGATGGTCTTCGCCGCCACCGCCATGGCGCGGGGCCTGGGGTTCTAGCGGGCCGTTGCACTGCGGTCCGGGCCCGCCCCCGGCGGTCGATGCCGAGTGCGAATCTGCTCCGGGAACGTGCCGTCCGCCCGCGGGAGCGAACGATGCCGACTGCGAACCTGGTCCGGTAACGTGCCGTCCGCCCGCGGGAGCGAACGATGCCAATTGCGAATCTGATCCGGTAACGTGCCGTCCGCCCGTGGGAGCGAATGAATTCGCCGCTGGAACCTCGCAAAGTCCGCCTTCGCGGACTGCACCGCAGCCAGATTCTCTCCACGGACAGTTCCAGCGAGGACGCCTGCGCGGACTCGGCGGCCCGGCCGTGTACCGTATCGTACCGAATCCGGATAAACTGTCATTCTGAGGGAGGCGCCCTCCGGATTTTGCCGACCGCTCAGGAGCATGCGCGCCGACCGAAGAATCTGTACGCTGGGCGGCAGGATCTCGCGCCCACGGTGAGTTCCCCCGGACTCTGTCCGGGGCGGCTTCGGCGCGAGGGGCGGGAGATTCTTCGGTCGCGCCACAGGCTCCGTGCTCATCCGTCGGTTCGGCGCGGGCGCTCCCTCAGAATGACAGGTGTTTTTCCGGATCCGGTATCACCTCGACTTTATCCCTTTACGCTGCAAAGGCTAAGACGTCTGTGAAGAGTTCCAGCTGGCTTCGTGGAATCATCACGACATCTGCTTCATGCTGGGATGTTCGGTTGATTGTCGCAGGCCAGAGTCTGCGACGT
>DATAAG010000444.1:0-9896 GCA_036260235.1 Longimicrobium sp. | reverse complement strand
CTGTCCCCTCGCTCCCATCCCGCCACCCCACCTCACCTGCCTGTGCCGCGGTACGATTCCTGATCCTTGCCCGCGTAACAGCCGCAGTACCGCGGGAACGGCCGTGCGGGCCAGCAGGAGCGCTTCGGCGGGGAGGGCGAGATGTCGGAGATCGTGGCGGGGGGCGGAGCAGGGGGCGGAGCAGGGGGCGTGGGGGAGGACGCGGTCCTGCGGCAGATGGAGCTGGCGGAGGGCGCGTACCGCGCCGCGCGCGACGCGTGGCGCGCGCGCGAGGCCGAGCTCTTCGATGAGCTGAACCGCCAGCGCCTGCAGGCGGAGCGGCAGCGCAAGCGCGCGGAGTGCCTGGACCGCGCGCTCCGCGAGATCCACGGCGCGCTCTTCGCCGGCGACGTCTACCACCTCATCCTGCAGGCGTGCCTCACCATCACCGAGGCCACGCGCGGCGTCTACGTCACCGCCCGCCGCCCCGGCGAGCGCCTGCGCGTGCGGGCCGCCGTGGGGGTGGAGGGGGCTGCGGGCGCCGATCCCTCGCCCTTCCTGGCCGCCATCTGCCGCCACGTGCTGGACGGCGGCGACATCATGGTCTGCAACGGCGCGGAGACCAACCCGCAGCTCCCCGCCCCGGGGCCGGACGAGCGCTTCCGCAGCTTCATGGCCGCGCCGGTGGTGCTGATGGCGGACCTGGACGGCGTGATCGTGGCCGCGGACCGCGCGCAGGGGGAGTTCGACCGCCACGACGCCGAGTCGCTGCTGAGCGTGGGCGACCAGGCGGCGGTGGCGGTGCGCAACCGGCGGCTGGAGCGCGAGCTGCAGCGCGCCTACCTGGCCACCGTGAGCATGCTGGCTGACGCGGTGGAGGCCAAGGACCCCTACACGCACGGCCACTGCGAGATGGCCTCGCGCTACGCGCGGCTGGTGAGCGAGCGGCTGGGGCTGCCCCCGTACGAGCAGGCGGTGGTGTGCTATTCCGCGCTGCTGCACGACGTGGGAAAGATCGGCGTGAGCGACGGCGTGCTGAACAAGCCGGGTCCGCTGCTGCCGGAGGAGCGGGAGCTGATGCGGGCGCACGTGCGGGTGGGGCACGACCTGCTGCTGGCCGTTCCCGCGCTGGGCCCGGTGGCCGACGTGGTGCTGCACCACCACGAGTGGTACGACGGCCGTGGGTATCCCGACGGCCTGCGGGGGGAGCAGATCCCCATGGCCTCGCGCATCGTGGCCGCCGTGGACGCGTACTGCGCCATGGTCACGCGGCGCAGCTACAAGGAGGCGTACACCGAGGCGCACGCCCGGGACGAGCTGCTGCAGGGCGCGGGGACGCAGTTCGACCCCGTGGTGGTGGAGGCGCTGCTGGCGGTGCTGGACGATCCGCGGGGCGCGGACCCGGACGACGACTTCGACGCGGAGTGCGGGCTGCTTCCGGATTTCCTGGCGCTGCGGACCGGCGCGGGCGCGGTGGAGGTGCCGGGGGCAAGGAGATAGGGGACAGGGGACAAGCAGGGATGGGGACAGCAGAGAGGGCGCAGAGAACTCGATCCGTTCTCTGCGCCCTCTGCTGAAACGCGCTCGCCGCGGTCAGGAGACGGGCGTGCGGGCGCGGGCCTTGGCCTCGTACAGCCGCCGGTCCGCCTCGCGGATGAGCGCCTCGGGGGTGTCGTGCTCCGCCGCGTACGGCGCGACGCCGGCGCTGAGGCCCACCTTGCCGTCCAGCCACCGGCGCACGCGCTCCGCCAGCGCGTGCGCGCCCTCGACGGTTCCGCCGGGGAGAATGGCCAGGAACTCGTCGCCCCCGTAGCGCACCAGCACGTCGGAGCCGCGGGCCTCGGCGCGCAGGGTGGCCGCGACGGCGCACAGCATCTCGTCGCCGGCGTCGTGGCCGCAGGTGTCGTTCACTTCCTTGAAGCCGTCCAGGTCCAGCGCCATCACCACCAGCGGCTCGCCGCGGCGAGCGGCCGCCCAGGCGTGCGCCATCACCACCTCCATGTGGCGGCGGTTGCCCAGGCCGGTCAGCGGGTCGGTCAGGGAGAGGGAGCGGACGCTGTCGATCAGCCGGATGCGCCGCAGCGCCATCTCCGTCTGCAGGGCCAGGGCGCGCAGCACGTCCCAGTCCTCCGGCTCGAAGATGCGATCTTCGCGGCGCTCGGTGAGCACCAGCACGCCGTCGTGGCTCACGGGCACGTGGGCCAGCAGCGCGGTGGCGGGGTCGCCGAAGAGCGGGGCGGCGAACTCGCAGGGGCCGCCGCGGCGCGCGTCTTCGGAAAGGATGAGGCCGGGGAGGGAGAGCCGGTCGTCCCACAGGATGCAGGCGCGATGCTCGCGCGGGTCCGCGTCCGCCCTGGCGGGGGCGCGCAGCAGGCCGCGCGCGGGGTCGCGCATGAGCGCCACCGAGGTGTGCGCGCCCACGATGCGCAGCGCGTGGTCCGCCAGCGCGCGCCAGACCGCGTCCTCGCTGTCCGCCGCGTTCAGCTCCTCGAAGTAGCTGATCAGCTGGTCGGGAAGGCGCTGTCGCTTTTCCGTACGCAGCCGCTCGCGCAGAAAGACGGAGGCGCCCACCGCCGCCCGGTCCATCAGGTCCGGGCTGTCACTTCCCTGCGGCACCACCCCGGCAACGGCGCCCGTCACCAGCACGCCTTCGCCGCCCGGCGCGTCCAGCAGCAGCACAAGGCTCTCGCCGCGCTCGCAGGTGTCGGGAAGCCCGTCGCGCATCTCCAGCATGGCTTGGGACGCGGGATCCCGCCGCCGCGCCGTGCGGCGTGCCGGCAGCTCGCTTCCCGCAATCCACCCCGTCGGCCGTGCCAGCACCAGGCGCAACCGCCGGTCGTCCGCTCGACGCACCATCATCCAGGATACCTCACGACAAAAAGGCCGGGAAATCGTCCAAATTCCGGACACTGCCCCGACCGCATCAGCAAGCAACAAAACGAGTTAGGCAATATACATCTGTTCACGATTCCGGTCAATTGGCGTCCTCGGAATAGGACGTGGCCGCCCGGGAGAGGCGTTTCACGCAGAGGAGATCCGTCCGCGGCTTCAGCCGCGCATCTCGGCCAGGAGGGCGGGCCAGCCTTCGCGGATGCTGGGGTAGCGCGGCGCCCATCCGCTCGCCTCGCGCAGCTTGCGGTTGCTCACGCGCACGGAGCGCGAGAACAGCTCCCCCGCGGAGCCCATCAGCCGGGTCATCCACGCCGGCTGCATGCGCGGCGGCGGCACGCCCAGGCCGGCGGCCACGACGTCGGCGAACTCGCGGCGGCGCACGGGGTCGTCGTCCGCCACGTTGTAGATGCCGGCGGGTACGCCCAGCGCCGCCACCGTGGCCGTTGCCGCGTCGTGGAGCGCGAGGGACGAGAAGTATGCGTGCGCGGGACCGGGGAGCGGCGCCATCCCCCGTCTGGTGAAGCGGATGAGGTCGGGGACGTGCGAGGCGTCCGGCCCGTAGAACGCCGCAAAGCGCAGGATGACGCCGGTGCCTCCCGCCTCCGTGAAGCGCGACGCGGACCGCTCCGCGTCGAGCGTGGAGCGGTTGTAGCGCACGGGCCGCGGCGGCACCGCCTCGTCGATCCACTCGTCGCCGCGATCCGGGTACATGGGCGCGAACGACTCCTGCACGAAGCGCGACACGCCGCCCGCCATCGCCGCATCCACCAGGATGGCGGATGCTTCGCGGCGTATGCGGTCGTTCTCACGCCAGGCGCCGGGGAGCAGCATCCGGGTAACGGTGCGCGGGATGTGCGTGGCCAGGTTCACCACCGCGTCGTGCCCCGCCACCGCGCGCCGCACCCCGTCCGCATCGAACAGGTCTACCGTCACCGGGCGCGCCCCCGCCCGCTCCACCGCCGCCGCCTTCTCCGGCGTCCGCGCGACGGCCGTCACCTCGTGGCCCGCCTGCACCAGCAGCGGCACCGCGCGCCGCCCCACCACCCCCGTCGCGCCCGTCACGAACACCTTCATGACCACCCTCCAGGCCAGTGGATTCGCACCATCGCCCGCGGGTGAGACGTGCGCCACGCCGCTGGCGAAGTCCCCGCGCGGCCGCGCCATCTCGTGCATGCGGCGGACGCGGCTCTCTCTCCAGCGGCGCTGCCGTACTCGATCCGTCGGTCGCTCCGTCGCGGGCGGATGTAACCTGCAGCCCGCAACCCCTCCCCTGCAACCTGCCGGTGCAGGCCTTCCCCGCTGCTCCGTGTTCCCCGGGAACGGCAGCACCCCTCCTCCGGCCTCGGGAGGAGGGGTGCGCGGGCGAGTACCCGGTGCCGCGGCGGGCCCACCAGCACGGGCGAGTAGCTTCCGCGGCCGGCGCCAGGATCCTGCCAGGCCGAGTGCGGGGTAGCGCCTCCTTCGGAGTGACGGTTCCAGGGAGTTGCGACCAGCCACCACTCCATCACCTTGCCGTACCAGTGATCCCGATTTCCTGTGCGGTGGGAGAACAGAAATTCAACGCAGAGTACGCAGAGCAGAAAAGAGAGGACGCAGAGAAACAGCCTGTCGTTCTCTGCGTCCTTCTCTTTTTCACTCTGCGTACTCTGTGCTGATTCCTTTTTCGGAGTGCGCAGAGAAATCCGGTATCACCCGCTCACTCCATCACTCCATCACCCCATCACAAAAAGGTGCGGGGAGACCGAAACTTCCGGCCCCCCCGCGGGGGTCCCCCCAGACCCCAATCGTGCAAACCAGGCCCTTACAC
Organism: Longimicrobium sp.; assembly: GCA_036260235.1. Taxonomy (GTDB): domain Bacteria; phylum Gemmatimonadota; class Gemmatimonadetes; order Longimicrobiales; family Longimicrobiaceae; genus Longimicrobium. The sequence continues at coordinate 5,218 of DATAAG010000444.1, read as the reverse complement.
GGGCTCAGGTTCTCGTTCCGGTTCCAGCGCTTGTTCCCGCTCCAGCCTTGCCAGGTTCTCCTCCACCTGCGCCAGCTCGGGCGCAAATCCCAGCGCGCGGTAGATGTCGCGCGCGGCCTCCAGGTACCCCCGTCCCTCCTCCGGGCGGCCGCAGGCGCAGTGCAGCTGACCGTACCCGTGCAGGATGGACGCTTCCGTCTTGCGGGGCAGGGCGCGCTCGTGGCACACCCGCAGCGCCTGCTCGTAGAAGACGAGCCCCTCCTCGTCGCACCGCTCCCGGGCAATGGCGCCCAGCAGGTTGTACACGTCGACCAGCTCCGGCACCAGGCGGTGGACGATGGCGACTTCCTCCGCCCGCCGCGCCTCGTCCTCCGCCTCCAAGTACCGCGCCTGGGCCCGCAGCGCCTCGCCCAGGTTGATGCGCGGCGGGAGCTCCCAGTGGCCCTCGGCCCCCTGCAGCGCCTCGCGAAAGAGCGCCTCCGCGTGGGCGTAGTCGCCGTGCTCCAGCAGCAGCAGCCCCCGGTTGTTCAGCCAGAAGATCCGCGCGTCGGGGGCGCCCGCCTGCTCCATGGACTCCCGGGTCCGCTCCAGCAGCCGCTCCGACTCGGCCAGGTCCCCCTCACGCATGGTGAGCGCGGCCAAGTTGCTGTACAGCGGCCACTCCAGCGCGGGCTCGTCCAGCCCCGCGGCCAGCTGCAGCCCCTGCTTCCACCAGCGTCGGGCGCGGTCGCGCTCGCCGCGGTCGTAGCAGACGTTGCCCATGCCCTGGCAGGCGATCACCTGGCCCTTGCGGTCCAGCGAGTCGGCCGCGAGCTGGTAGCTCTGCTCGTACCACGACGCGGCCTGGTCCAGCCGTCCGGCGGCCCGGGCGGTGCGGCCCAACCGCCGCAGGGCCAGCACGTGGGTCTCCTTCTCGCGCAGGTCCTCCGCGATGCCCAGCGCCATGTGGTAGATGCGGTCCGCCTTGTCCAGCCGGCGGTCGTCCTCTTCCATCTCGCCCGCGCGGATCAGCATCTCGGCTGCGGCGGCGGGGTTGCCCGCCTGGTGCTCGCGGATGGCGCCCAGCACCAGGTCGAACAGCTTTCGCGTGCGCTGCTGCCTGCGCTCCAGCCGCGCCCGCACCAGCTCCTCCACCCACGCGGGGTCCACCACGCGCTTGCCGATGGTGGCGTACGCCCCCGAGCGTGCCCACAGCTTGTCGGAATCCAGCCGCGAGGCGCCGATCAGGGCGTCGCTCAACGGAAGGAACTCCTCGTAGTCGGGCACGAGGGCGAGCGCGCGCTCCACCAGCAGGTGGGGCGATACGGACTTGTTCATGGCGGAGGCCTTACGGGTACTTCACGTCGGCTTCGATCAGCCACCCGCCAGCATCACCTTGCCGCCGTACGTGCTGAAGTGCGGGGTGGTTCCCTGCAGCACGGTACCCGCCGCGTTCACGCTTCCGCCCAGCGACGTCCATCCGCCGTTCTCCCACCGCGCCACCTCGATGGGATTGCCGTTCAGGACCACGCCCGTGAGCGGAAAGCTCAGCGTGACGGGCGTGTTGAACTGCGTCCCGTGCGGGCCGAACTCGGCGATCAGCCGCTTGGCCAGGACGTTGTCCGTGGGCAAGTCGATGGTGATGGTGGTGTTGGCCGACAGGGCGCCCGCGGGGATGTCCACGCGGAACCCGTGCAGTTCCACGAACCCGCCCTCGCTGGCGACGATGTACTTTTCCGCGTGCCGCGGCTCGGTCAGGTTCGGCGTTCCCGCGAACTGCAGGACGCCGTTGAGGTCGATGTCGCCGCCCAGCACAAAGACGGACTGGTCCGGCGCAGACAGCGTTGGCTGCTCCAGGTCGGAGCATCCGCCAAGCGCGAATAGCGCGGCGGCAGCCATCGTAAGGGTATGACGAGCGTTCACTGACGGGGCTCCTGGGGGGACGGTGCAATGTCTGCGTCCGGCGTCCTGCCTGGACGCCGGATCAGCTTCGCGCCCCGTGAGTAAGCAGGTGCCGTGCCCGGCGCGGGAAACGGGAAATCGTTGTCATTGCTGGATTTTTCTGATCCGGGCCCTGGCCCTGCTTTCCTCTTTCTGTGAATCTTGCACTTTTTTGGTGAAAGATTCTCCACTGCTCCGGAACGGTGCTGGACGCGCGGCCCAGGTTCAAACTCTCCGCGCGCACACGGTGTCGAAGCAGCGTCCCCGGTGCTGGACGAGCCCCTGATCGTGGAGGACAGATGCGGATCATCGCGGTCTTTCCGTGGCTGCTGGCGATCCCGGCCGCGGCGCCGGCCCAGCCGGCGGCCCGCCCCGAGATCCTGGTGATCGGGACGTACCACATGGCGAACCCGGGGCGCGACATCCACAACCTGCAGGCGGACGACATCCTGTCGCCCCGGCGCCAGCAGGAGGTCGCGCAGCTGGTGGAGGTGCTGAGAAGGTTCCGCCCCACGAAGATCGCGGTCGAAGCCCCGGTGGGGAGCCAGCGGGTGGCGCAGCAGTACGCGGACTACCTGGCGGGAAGGTACACGCTGTCGCGCAACGAGATCGACCAGATCGGCTTTCGGCTGGCCCGGGAGCTTGGCCACCGGGCGGTCTACCCGGTGGACGAGGACGGCGACTTTCCGTACCTGCGGGTGATCAACTACGCGAAGGCCAACGGCCTGCAGGCCAGGCTCGACTCCCTCCAGGCCGTCACGGGCGCACGCGTGCAGGCGCTTGGCGACTTCCTGGGCTCCCACTCCGTTCTCGAGGCGCTGGAGTACATCAACGCCGATTCGCTGGTGGCGCGAGACGTCGCCTCGTACTACGCCCTGGTCCCCTTCGGCCAGCCGTTCGAGTATGCCGGGCCGGACCTGCTGGCCGCCTGGTTCCAGCGCAACATCCGCATCTACCACAACATCCGCGCCCTGGCCACCTCGCCGGGCGACCGGATTCTCGTGATCTACGGGTACGGCCACCTGGGGTGGCTGCGGCAGAACGTGGCGAACGACGCCAGCGTCCAGCTGCGCACCCTCGCCGATCTCACCGGGCGGCCGTAGTACCGGATCCGCCAGAGGAATCTTTCACGCCGGGCAGCAGCAGAGGAGCAGAGAAACGGGTCAGTTCTCTGCTCCTCTGCTGCTCTGCGCGACAGGTCTGCGGGGTCTTTTCTGCCGGTCGGGTACGCGGCCGTGCCCGTTCACCCGCCGACGGCGCCCTCCAGGCCGTACTCGCGGATCTTGCGGGTGAGGGTGTTGCGGTGGACGCCCAGGACCTCGCTGGCGCGGCCCAGGTGGCCGCGCACCAGCTTGAGCACCTCGCGGATGTGCAGCCGCTCCACTTCCGCCAGCGGCAGCTCGGGGGTATAGCCGGGAAGGGGAGAGGCGTCCGCGGCGGCCTCGGCCTCGGCGGGGGTGCGCATCTGGTCCAGCGGCAGGTGGTCCGGCAGCAGCACCGGCCCGTGCGCCATCAGCACCGCGCGCTCCAGCACGTTCTTGAGCTCGCGGACGTTGCCGGGCCAGGGGTGCCGGTGCAGCACCTCCAGCACCGGCCGCGCGATGCCGCGGATGGAGCGCCCGTAGCGCGTCGCGTACCGGGCCACGAAGTGCCGCACCAGCAGGTCCAGGTCCGCCCCGCGGTCCGCCAGCCGCGGCAGGTTGAGCGTCACCACCGCCAGGCGAAAGTACAGGTCCTCGCGAAAGGTGCCGTCGCCGATGGCGGCGCGCAGGTCGCGGTTGGTGGCCGCCACCACCCGCACGTCCACGGGAATGCGCCCCTCGCCGCCCACCCGCTCGATCTCGCGCTCCTGCAGCGCCCGCAGGATCTTGCTCTGCAGCGGCAGCGACATGTCGCCGATCTCGTCCAGGAAGAGCGTACCGCCGTGCGCGCGCTCGAACCGCCCGATCTTGCGGGTGATGGCGCCGGTGAAGGCGCCCTTTTCGTGCCCGAAGAGCTCGCTTTCCAGCAGGTTCTCGGGGATGGCGGCGCAGTTGATGGCCACGAACGGGCCCACCGCGCGCGGGCTGTTGCGGTGGATGGCCTTGGCGACCAGCTCCTTGCCCGTGCCGCTCTGTCCCAGGATGAGGACCGTGGCCGGGCTGGCCGCCACCCGCCCCACCATGCGGAACACGTCCAGCATGGCCGGGCTGGCGCCGATCGCCGCGTCCTCGTCGTCCTCGTCCAGGGCGGGGTCCAGCGGCAGTACCTCGTCGCCCGCGAACACCTCGCGCAGCAGCCCGGCCAGCTCGGCCGGGTCCACCGGCGCAGCGATCAGCCCCAGCACCCCCAGCCGCGACGACTCCACCATGGCCTGCATGGTGGGGCGCGAGGCGGTGAGGACGATGGACCCCGGGGGCACGCCGGAGTCGATGAGCCGCGCCACCAGCACCATGTCCGCCGCCGGCAGGTCCAGCGACAGCACCAGCGCGTCGGGGGCGGCGGCGCGCAGCATCTCCAGCCCCTCGCCCAGCGAGGCCGCGGCGCGCACGTTCGCCCGCCCGCCGACCGCCTCCAGGGCGGCGGAGCGCGTCTCCGGCGCGGGATCGACGATCAGCAGCGACGGCAGCGGCACGGGCGCGAGATCCGGATTGTGAAGGGTGAACTGGACATTATGCGCGGTTCTGCAAAATGGTGCAATACTGAAGGTGAGTGCGTGAGTGCGCTGGTGCGTGAGTGCGTCAGTCGCTCCGCGGCGCATCCGAAGTCTTCCCGGCACACGGCGGAATACGCAATCCAGACGCGGCACTCCCGCGGAAGTCACCGTTTCTGTGCAATCGGCCGGGAGGCATCGCTCCGAAAGGGAGCAAACAGGTGGGGGCGCGGAGCGGGCGCCGCGTCGGAACGCCGTCCCTCGGGTGAGCGGGTCCGCCGTAAGGAGAAGCGGAAAGCCCCGCGGACCACGCGGGGCTTCACCCTGCTGACGGCCCGTCAGGCCGTGGTGTCCGCGAAGGCGGACAGCGCGTAGTCGTTGCGGCGATGCCCCTTGCGAATCTGAACCGGGAATCGCCGCGTCCGCGCCGGAGCGACCGAAGTCGCCGCTGGAAATTCGCAAAGTCCGCCGGCGCGGACTGCATCGGCCTCAGAGTGTGGTTGAGAATCTCCCCGGAGCTTGTTGTCCTGAGCTTGACTTTGTCCAAGTTGATGCTGCAGTGCGGCGGCAGGTCTCGCCAAAACACCCGTCCAGTTTACATTGGGTGCATGTGCCTGCCTACCACCGCCGTCGCGTCCGGATACGCGGAGTTCGAGGCGCTCGTCC
>DATAAG010000443.1:0-12228 GCA_036260235.1 Longimicrobium sp. | reverse complement strand
GGGAGAGGGTCGGGGAGAGGGGGGCGCCCGCGGCTCGCACCGCAATCCGCCGGAGCGCCACAGACCTTCGGCTGCCGCAGTGAGATCCCTGTCGCAGCGCCTCGAAGTTCTCCCCTCTCCGCACGCGGTTTGTGCGGGGAGGGGTTGGGGGGAGGGGCCCCCGCGGGCGCAGCCAGGCAGCCACGTCTACACGAACCAACGTTTTTCCGGAACACACGTTCGATCCATGGACCAGACCATCACCCGCTCGCGCGACACCCTCTCCGAGGCCAAGCGCCTGCTGCTGGAAAAGCGCATCAAGGGCCAGGCGAAGCCCGTCACCCCCAAGAACGCCATCAAGCGCGTGGGCGGGGGGCCGGTGCACCCCATGTCGTTCGCGCAGGAGCGGCTCTGGTTCCTGGACCAGCTGGAGCCGGGGAACCCGTTCTACAACATCCCCATGGCCTGCCTGGTCTCCGCGAAGGTGGACGTGGCGACCATGGAGCGCGTGTTCACGGAGCTCATCCGCCGGCACGAGTCGCTGCGCACCGTCTTCCGCGTCGTCGACGGCGAGCCGAAGCAGATCGTGCAGCCGCCGTATCCCATGACGGTGAGCGTGATGGACGTCCGCGGCCCCAGCGGCGAGCCGGTCTCGGAAGAGGCGCTCCGCGCGAAGATCCGCGAAGAGAGCATGCGCCCGTTCGACCTGGCGGAGGGGCCGCTGGTGCGCGTGCACCTCATCCGCGTCTCCGAGCCGGACTGCGTGCTGCTGGTCAACATCCACCACATCGTCACCGACGGGTGGAGCATGCCCATCGTGACGCGCGAGATGGACGAGCTGTACGAGGCGTACGCGCGCGGGCTGCCGTATCCCCTCAAGCCGCTGGAGGTGCAGTACCCGGACTACAGCGCCTGGCAGCGCGAGTACCTCACCGGCGACACCCTCAGGCGCCAGGTGGACTACTGGCGCGGCCACCTGCAGGGCGCCCCCACGCTGGAGCTGCCCACCGACCGCCCGCGCCCGCCCGTGCTCTCCTACCGCGGCGGGATGTACCGCTTCGTCTGGCCGGCGTCGCTCACCGAGCGCATCCGCGCCGTCTCGGTGGAGACGGGCGCGTCCATGCACATGGTGATCATGGCGGGCTTCTACCTGATGCTCCGCCAGTACAGCGGGCAGGACGACGTGGTGGTCGGCACGCTGCTGGGCAACCGCAACCGCGCGGAGCTGGAGTCGATGGTGGGCTTCTTCGTCAACTCCGCGCCGGTGCGGGCACGGCTGCGGGACGAGATGACCTTCCGCGAGCTGATCGCCCAGGTGCGCACGGCGGTGCTGGACGCGGACGCCAACCAGGACCTGCCCTTCGACAGGATCGTGGAGGAGCTCACCACCGAGCGCGACCCGTCGCGGAGCCCGCTGTTCCAGGTGATGTACTTCCACCACACCTTCGTCAACGACGTCCACCACAAGGCCGACTCGGAGTTCCGCTCCGAGCTGAACCTGCGCCCCCTCTTCCAGGAGACGGGGATCACGCTGGTGGACACCAACACGACGAAGTTCGACCTGACCTTCGCCACGGTGGAGATCGACGGCGCGCTGGCCAACATGGCGGAGTACAGCACCGACCTGTGGGACGAGGCGTCGATGGCGCGGATGATGGAGCACTGCCGCGTGCTCCTGGACCGCGCCGTCTGCCACCCCGACGCGCCCCTCTCCGCCTTCTCGATGGTGACGGACGCGGAGCGCGACCACCTCCTCTCGATCGGCGTGAACACGCGCCACGCGGAGGTGGAGGGGACGCTGGTCGATCGCTTCGAGGCGCACGCCGCCCGCGCGCCGGAGGCGAGCGCCGTGGAGTACCACGACGCTGCGTGGACGTACGGCGAGCTGGACGCGCGCGCCAACCGCATCGCCCGGCGGCTGATCGCCCTCGGCGTGCGGCCGGGCGACCACGTGGGCCTCGCCACCGGACCGTCCGCGGGGATGGTGGCGGCGCTGCTGGGGATCCTGAAGGCGGGCGCGGCGGCGGCGCCGATGGACCCGGAGTATCCGGCGGAGCGCCTGGCGTTCATGGTCCGCGACGGCGGCATCCGCCTGCTCGTCACGCAGGACGGCCGGCCCGCGGGCGTGGCGGACGGCGTCGCCGTGCTGGACCTGGCGCGCGACGCGGAGGCCGTCGCGGCGGAGGACGGGTCGCCGCTCCTGCTGGCGGCGCGGCCGGAGGGCGTCGCGTACCTCATCTTCACCTCCGGCACCACCGGCCTTCCCAAGGCGTCGCTGGTGCCGCACCGCGCGCTGGTCCGCACCGTGGTCGACGCGGAGTACATGCCGATCGGCGCGGGCGACCGGATGGCGCAGGGGACCGGCCTCTCCTTCGACGTGTCGATCCTGGAGATCTGGGGCGCACTGGGGAACGGCGCCGCGCTGGTGGGGATCGACCGCGACCTGCTGCTGGACTCCGCCGCCTACGCCCGCGCGCTGCGGGAGCGGGGGATCACCCACGTCTGCATCACCACCCAGCTGCTGAACCGCCACGTGCGCGAGGTGCCGGGCGTCTTCGCCGGGCAGCGCTACGTGCTCTTCGGCGGCGAGGCGGCGGACGCGGGGGCGCTTCGGCTGTGCCTGGAGGGCGGGCGCCCGGATCACCTGCTGAACATCTACGGGCCCTCGGAGAACGTGATCCTGGGCACGATGCACGAGGTGCGCGAGATCGCGCCCGAGGCGGCCACCGTGCCCATCGGCCGGCCGGTGGAGGACACGCGCTGCCACGTGATGGACGCGCGGGGGCTGCTCTGCGGCACGGGCGTGCCCGGCGAGCTGTTCGTGGGCGGCGGGCGCGTCGCGTACGGCTACCTGGGGCGCCCGGCGCTCACGGCGGAGCGCTTCCTCCCCGATCCCTTCTCCCCCGTCCCCGGCGCGCGCGTCTACCGCACCGGCGACCGGGTGCGGTGGAACGGCCGGGGCGAGCTGGAGTTCCTGGGCCGGCTGGACAAGCAGGTCAAGATCCGCGGCTTCCGCATCGAGCCGGGCGAGGTGGAGACGGCGCTGCACGCCCACCCCGCCGTGCGCGAGTGCGTGGTCGTGGCCCGCGAGGACGTGCCGGGGGATCGGCGGCTGGCGGCGTACGTCGTCGGACGCGACGGGGCGGCGCCGGACGCGGCGGAGCTGCGCGTCTTCCTGAAGCAGCGGCTGCCGGACTACATGGTGCCCTCCGCCTTCGTGGCACTGGACGCCATCCCGCTCACCCCCAACGGCAAGGTGGACCGCCGCGCCCTCCCCGCGCCGGACGGCGGCGGCGCATCCCGGCCGACGCACGAGGCGCCCCGCACCCGGGCGGAGCAGGTGCTGGCGGAGCTGTGGGCGAAGGTGCTGCGGGTGGAGCGGGTGGGGATCCACGACAACTTCTTCGGCCTGGGCGGCGACTCCATCCTGGCCATCCAGATCATCGCCCGCGCGGCGGAGGAAGGGATCCGCATCCTCCCGCGGCAGATGTTCGTCCACCAGACCATCGCGGAACTGGCGGCGGTGGCCAGCGTGGCGGCGCCCGCGGAGGCGGAGCAGGGCCCGGTGACCGGCGAGGTGCCGCTGACCCCGGTGCAGCGCTGGTTCCTGGAGCAGGACCAGCCGGAGCCGCACCACTGGAACATGGGCAACCTGCTGCGGCCGCGCGCGCCGCTGGACGTCGACGTCCTCGCCCGCGCGGCGTCGGCGCTGCTGGACCACCACGACGCGCTGCGGTCCCGCTTCGCCCGCACGGCGGAAGGGTGGACGCAGCGGATCGCGGAGCCGGGCGGGAGCGCGGCGGTGGAGCGCATCGACCTGTCCCGCGTCGCGGGCGAGGCGCGCGACGCGGCCTTCGCGGAGCACGCGCTGCGGCTTCAGGGGTCGATGGACCTGGAGCACGGCCCGGTGATCCGTTTCGCGCTCTTCGAGATGGGGGATCGCGGCCAGCGGCTGGCGATCCTGGCGCACCACCTGGTGATCGACATGGTGTCGTGGGCTTTCCTGGTGGCGGACCTGGAGCGGGCGTACGGCCAGGCCGCGCGCGGCGAGCCGATCCGCTTTCCGGCGAAGACCACCTCGTACCGGCAGTGGGCGCAGCGGCTGGTGGAGCACGCCCGCTCGGACGCCATGCGGGAGGAGGCCGCCTTCTGGCTGGCCCAGGGGGACGCGGCGCCGCTGCCGGTGGACTGGAGCGGGGGATCGAACACGGACGGCGAGGCGGACTACGTCGTGGCGGCGCTGGGGGAGGACGAGACGCAGGCCCTGCTGCACGACGTGCCGCCGATCTACGGGACCCACGTGAACGACGTGCTGCTGGCCGGGCTGGGCCGCGCGCTCGCCCGCTGGACGGGGGAGGAGACGCTGTGGGTGACGCTGGAGGGTCACGGTCGCGAGGAGCTGTTCGCGGACGTGGACCTGTCGCGCACGGCGGGGCTCTTCACCTCCATCTATCCCGTGCGCCTGCAGGTGCCGCGGGAGCCGGGGGCGGCGCTGAAGGGGGTGAAGGAGCAGCTGCGCGCCGTCCCGCAGAGGGGCGTCGGCTACGGCCTGCTGCGCTACCTGGGCGACGGCGAAACGCGGGCGGCGCTGGCCGCACGGCGGCAGCCGGAGCTGGTCTTCAACTACGTGGGCCAGCTGGACGGCGCCGCGGGGGAGGAGGGCCTGCTGGAGCACGGCGAGGGCGACCTGGGGCCGGTGCACAGCGCCCGCACGCGGCGGCAGCACCTGCTGGCGGTGGATGTGGCCGTGTTCGACCGGCGGATGCACGTGACGTGGACGTACGGCACGCGCGTGCACGACCGCGCGACGGTGGAGCGGCTGGCGGCGGGCTACCTGGATTCGCTGCGCGAGATGGTGGCGCACTGCCGCGACCCGCAGGCCGGCGGCTACACCCCGTCGGACTTCGCGCTGACCGGGCTGGACCAGGACGGGCTGGACGCCCTGCTCGCGCAGATCGGGTAGGCGCCCGCCCCGGGTGGCCCGCCCCCGGCGGCGCTTAGGCTCGTCCACCCCCTCCCGCAAACTGCGCGGGAGGGGGGATACACCCCGCGGGGTTCGGTGCGCTTCGGTGGGATCTCGGCAGGGATGGTTTTCCCCCACGCCCGCTGCGCGGGAGGCCCTCTCCCCCGCCGCCTGCGCCGCTCGTTCCTCGCGGCTCGGCGGCGACCCCTCCCCCAACTTCGGGGGAGGGTGGCGGGGCGGATTCGTCGCGCGACGGCGGCCTCTCCGCAGGGGAGAGTCGATCCTTCGGTCGGCGCCAGAGCCCTGGGTACAGTCAGAGATCGCGCGGCGCCACCCTCAGGAGGACAGGGGTCGGGGATCGCGACGGACCCACTCCCCTCTCCCGCGCAGTTTGCGGGAGAGGGGCCGGGGGTGAGGGCCCCGCGCGAAGCGCGACGCTGTTCGCCGTTGCAGTTCTCCCCCTTTCCGCGAGGAACGAGCGGGGAGGGGGCCGGGGGGAGGGGCCCCGCACGGCGGGCGGCAGGATGCTGGTCAACACGGCTGGAGCTCAGCACCCGCGCGCACTAACGCACTAACGCACTCACGCACTTTCGCACTCGGCAGTTCCGTGAACCGCAAGAACGTCGAAGACATCTACCCGCTTTCGCCCCTGCAGAAGGGGCTGCTGTTCCATACGCTCTACTCTCCGGGGGCGTACGTGGAGCAGTGGCCGCTGCTGATGGAGGGCGAGCTGGACGTGGACGCCCACGCGCGCGCCCTGCAGCGAACCGTGGACCGGCACCCCGTCCTGCGCACCGGGCTGGTGTGGGAGAACGTGCCGCAGCCCTTCCAGGTGGTCTACCGCCAGGTGGAGCTGCCGGTGCAGCGGCTGGACTGGTCCGGCTTGGCGGAGCCGGAGTGGCGGCGCGAGCTGCAGGCGTTCATGGAGGCGGACCGGGTGCGCGGCTTCGACCTGGTGCGCGGACCGCTCCTGCGCGCGGCGTACGTGCGGCTGGCCCCCGCGCGGCACCTGTTCGTCTTCACCTTCCACCACGCCATCCTGGACGGCTGGTCCGCGCCGCTCCTCTTCGCCGACGTGGACGCCTTCTACCGCGCCGAGCGCGAGGGGCGCCCGCTGCACCTGCCGCCCGCGCCCCGCTACCGCGACTACGTCGCGTGGCTGCAGAAGCAGGATCCCGCCGTGGACGAGGCGTTCTGGCGGCGGGCGCTGGACGGCTTCAGCGAGCCCACGCCGCTGCCGCTGGACCGCGGCGGCGCCGCCGTGGCCGAGGAGCACGCCTTCCTCCGCGTGCGTCTCCCCGCGGACGAGCAGAGGCGGCTCGCCGCGTGGGCGCGGGAGAACAACGTCACCCTCAACACGCTGGTGCAGGCCGCGTGGGCGCTCACGCTCGCCCGCTGGTCCGGCGAGCGCGACGTGGTCTTCGGCTTCACCGTCGCCGGGCGCCCCGCGGGGCTGCCGGGGGTGGAGCAGGCGATCGGGCTGTTCATCAACACCATCCCCTTCCGCGTCCGCGTGCCGGAGGAGCCGTCCGTGGGCGCCTGGCTGGCGGACGTCCAGCGCACGCAGGCGGAGGTCCGCCAGCACGAGCACGTGAGCCTGGTGGACGTGCAGGGGTGGACCGCCGTGCCGCGCGGCCGCCCGCTCTTCGAGAGCAGCTACGTCTTCGAGAACTACCCGCTGGACGCCGGCGACGAGGACGAGCCCGTCCACGTGGCCGCCATGGAGGTCGCGGAGCGCGTGAACTACGCCCTGGCCCTGGTCGTCGCGCCGGGGGACGAGCTGGAGCTGCGGCTGAACTACGACCCGAAGCGCTTCACGCCCGACGCGGCGCGGCGGATCATGGACACGCTCCGCACCGCCCTCGCCGCGCTGAGTGAATCCGCTGGGCGCCCGCTCTCCACCGTGCAGGTGCTGACGGAGGACGAGCGGCGCGCGCTGGCGGCGTGGGCGCCCGGGGCGGAGGCTGACGCGCCGCTCCCCTTCCACCGGCTCTTCGAGGCGCAGGCCGCACGGACGCCGGAGGCGCCGGCGCTGGAGATGGACGGGCGCACGGTGTCGTACGGGGAGCTGGACGCGCGCGCCAATCGCCTGGCCCGCCGCCTCCGCGCCCGCGGCGTGGGGACCGATGCGATGGTGGCGGTCTCGCTGGAGCGCTCCCTCGAACTGCCGATCGCCGTCCTCGCGGCGATGAAGGCCGGCGGCGCCTTCCTCCCGGTCGACCCGCGGGACCCGGTGCAGCGCAGACGCCGCGTCCTGGCGGATTCCCGCGCCGCCGTCCTCCTCACCGAGCGGCGGCTGGCGGAGGGGGTGGAGGACGTGGTCCCCGTCCTCGACGTCCACGAGGAGGAGGCGGCGGGGCGGGGGGAGGATTCGACCCCGCTGGACGTGGAGGTGGATGCGGACGGCGCGGCGTACGTCCTCTACACCTCCGGCTCCACGGGAACGCCCAAGGGCGTGGTCGTCCCGCACCGCAACATCGGCGCGGCGGCCGCGGCGGGGGCGTGGCTGCTGGAGCCGGGCGCGCGGATGATCCAGACGATCCCGTTCACCTTCGACCTCTTCGTCATGGAGCTGGGTACCGCGCTGCTGCACGGCGGCTGCCTGGTGCTGGTGGACCGCGAGCGGATCGCGCCCGGGGCGGAGATGGCGGAGCTGCTGCGCGCGGAGCGCATCAACGTGCTCGTCACCGTACCGTCGATGCTGGCCGCGACGCCGGAGGCGGACCTCCCCGACCTGCGCACCGTCTTCGTCGGCGGCGAGGCGCTGCCGGAGGCGGTGGCGGGGCGCTGGGGGGCCGTGGCGGACCTCGTCAACGTCTACGGGCCGACGGAGACCACCATCTTCTGCACCTTCACGGCGCCCCTGCGCGGCGGCGAGGAGCCGCCGATCGGCGCGCCGGCGCCGGGGGTGCGGGCGTGGGTGCTGGACCGCGGCCTCCGGCTGATGCCGCCGGGTGCCGTGGGCGAGCTGTACGTGGGCGGCGCGGGCGTCTCGCGCGGGTACCTGGCGCGGCCGGCGCTCACGGCGGAGCGCTACCTTCCCGACCCGTACGCCGGCGTCCCCGGCGCGCGGATGTACCGCACCGGCGACCGCGTGCGCTGGCGGGCGGACGGGCAGCTGGACTTCCTGGGCCGGGCGGACTTCCAGGTGAAGGTGCGCGGCTTCCGCATCGAGCCGGGCGAGGTGGAGGCGGCGCTGGCCGCGCTCCCCGAGGTGGGCGCGGCGGCCGTGGTGGCGCGCGAGGACCGCCCGGGCGACGTGCGGCTGGTCGGCTACGTGAGCCCCGCGGAGGGCGCGCACCCCGCGCCCGCCGCCCTGCGCGAGGCGCTCGCCGCCGTCCTCCCCGCGCACATGGTGCCGACGGAGCTCGTCGTCCTCGATCGCCTGCCGCTGAGCGCGCACGGCAAGGTGGACCGCAGGGCGCTCCCCGCGCCGCAGTCCGGCGCCGCCACGCACCGGGCCCCGCCGCGCACCCCCGCGGAGGAGCTGGTGGCCGGGATCTTCGAGGCGGTGCTGGGGACGCGTCCCGGCGTGGAGGACGACTTCTTCGACCTGGGCGGCCACTCGCTGCGGGCGACGCAGGTGGTCTCGCGCATCCGGGAGGCGTTCGGGGCGGAGCTGCCGCTGCGCGCGGTCTTCGAGGATCCCACCGTCGCGCGACTGGCGGCGCGGGCGGTCGCGGCGCGGGCGGGAGGAAAGCCCCCCGCGCCGCCGCTGACGCCGCAGCCGCGGGACGGGCAGGTGCCGCTGAGCTTCGCCCAGCAGCGCTTCTGGTTCGTGGAGCAGCTGGGCGCGGCGGCCAACGCCTACATCATGCCCGTCACCTTCCGGCTGCGCGGGCCGCTGGACGTGGACGCCCTGCGCCGCGCGCTGGACGCGCTGATCGGCCGGCACGAGTCGCTGCGCACCGTCTTTCGCCTGGCGGACGGGGAGCCGGCGCAGGTCATCCTCCCCGAGCTCCGCCTGCCGCTCCCGGTGCACGACCTCTCCGCGCTGCCGGAGGCGGAGCGCGAGCGGGAGGTGCGCCGGCTGACCCGCGCGGACAACCAGACCTCCTTCGACCTGGCGCAGGCGGTCATCCGCGCGTCGCTCCTCCGCGTGGCGGGGGACGACCACGTGCTGCTGCTGGCGCTGCACCACATCGCCGGCGACGCCTGGTCGCTGAACGTGCTGTACGACGAGCTGGAGGCGCTGTACGCGGCGGAGCGCGAGGGGCGCGACGCGGAGCTGCCGCCGCTGCCGGTGCAGTACGCGGACTTCGCCCTCTGGCAGCGGAAGCGGCTGGCCGGCGAGGCGCTGGAGGGCGAGCTGGCGCACTGGCGCGAGCGGCTGGCGGGCGTCCCCACGCTTGCGCTGCCGACGGACCGCCCGCATCCCGCCCTGCAGAGCTTCCGCGGCGGCTCGGTGGAGCTGGACCTGGGAGCGGAGCTCTCCGCGTCCCTCCACGAGCTGGCCCGGAAGCACGGGACGACGACGTTCATGGCGCTGCTGGCCGCCTTCCAGGTGCTGCTGCAGCGCTGGTCGGGGATGGACGACCTGGTGGTCGGCAGCCCCGTCGCCGGGCGTACGCCGCGGGAGACGGAGCCGCTGATCGGCGTCTTCATCAACACCCTGGCGCTGCGGACGGACCTGTCCGGCGATCCCACCTTCGCGGAGCTGCTGGGCCGCGTGCGCGAGACGGCCATCGACGCCTTCGCGCACCAGGAGGTGCCCTTCGAGCGGCTGGTGGAGGAGCTGAAGATCGAGCGCAGCCTGGCGCGCCACCCGCTCTTCCAGGTGGTCTTCTCCATGGTCGCGGACGCGGCGGAGAGCAGGGGCACCTTCGCGGACCTGGAGATCGAGGCCACGGAGCCGGAGACGGCCGCCGCCAAGGTGGACCTGACGCTCATCGCCGCGGACGTGGACGGCCGGCTGCGCTGCGTCCTGCAGTACGCGGCGGAGCTGTGGGACGCGTCCACCATCCGGCGGATGGCGGGGCACCTGCGCACGCTGCTGGAGGCCGCCGCCGCGGACCCCGCGCGCCGCATCGGCGCCCTGCCGCTGCTGGGCGACGAGGAGCGGCGGGTGCTGCTGGACGAGTGGAACCGCACCGGGGCGGCGTTCCCCGTCGAGCCGATCCACCGGCAGGTGGAAGCGTGGGCGCGGCGGACGCCGGACGCGGCCGCCATCGCCGCCGGCGACGCGGCGCTGACGTACGCGGAGCTGGACGCGCGGGCCAACCGCCTCGCCCACCGGCTGCGCCGGATGGGGGTGGGCGGCGAGCGGCGCGTGGCGGTGATGCTGGAGCGCTCGGTCGCGCTGGTGGAAGCGGAGCTGGCGGTGCTCAAGGCGGGCGGCGCGTACGTCCCGCTGGACCCCGGCGGCCCGGCGGAGCGCGCCGCGTACATGCTGCAGGCCGCGGACGCCGCCGCCGTCCTCACCCGCGCGGAGCTGCGGGAGCGCGTCCCGGCGATCGGCATCCCCGTGCTCGCGCTGGACGAGGAGGAGGCGGCGCTCGCCCTCGAGCCCTCCGATCCGCCCGGGGGGGAGGTGGACGGGGACCAGCTGGCGTACGTCATCTTCACCTCCGGCTCCACCGGCGTCCCCAAGGGCGTCGCCGTTCCGCACCGCGGCGCGTCGAACCTGCTGGCCTGGTTCCGCGGCAAGTTCGGGATGGAGCCCGGCGCGCGCCTCCTCCTTTCGGGGAGCCCCACCTTCGACGTCTCCGTGCTGGAGGCGTGGGGCACGCTGGCCGCCGGCGCCACCGTCCACCTGGTGGACGAGGCGGTGCGCACCGATCCGCCGCGGCTGCTGGCGTGGATGGACGCGCGGGAGATCACCATCTGGGCCGCCAGCACCCCCGCGGCGGAGGCGGCGATGGAGGCGATGGAGCGCGGCGCGCCCCGTCCCCGCGCCCTGCGCGCGCTGCTGGCCGGCGGCGACGCCCTGCGCCGGCGCCCGCCCGCCGGGCTGAACCTCTTCAACATCTACGGGCCCACGGAGAACTCCTGCGTCAGCGCGGCGGCGGACGTGGCGCCGGTGGGCGCGGCGCTGCCGCCGATCGGCCGCCCGCTCCCCAACCAGCAGGCATACGTGCTGGACGCGCGCTTTCAGCCCGTCCCCGTGGGCGCCGCGGGCGAGCTGTTCGTCGCGGGCGAGTCGCTGGCCCGCGGCTACCTGGGCCGCCCGGCGCTCACGGCGGAGAAGTTCCTCCCCTGCCCCTTCGCGCAGGCGCCCGGCGCGCGGATGTACGCCACCAGCGACCGCGTGCGCTGGCTGGCCCACGGCGAGCTGGAGTACCTGGGCCGCTTCGACACGCAGGTCAAGCTGCGCGGCTACCGCATCGAGGTCGGCGAGATCGAGGCCGCGCTCCTGTCGCACCCCGCCGTCGCGGAGGCCGCGGTGGTGCTGCGGCAGGAGGGCGGCGGCCGCCTGGCCGCCTACCTGGCGCCGCCGGCGGGCGTCGAGGCGCCGACGCCGGCGGAGCTGCGCGAGCACCTGCGCGCGCGGGTCCCCGACTACATGGTCCCGGCGCTGTTCGTGGCGATGGACGCGCTGCCGCAGTCGTCCAGCGGCAAGGTGGACCGCCGGGCCCTCCCCGAGCCCGTCGTCCAGCCGCGCGCGGCCGCCCGTCCGCAGAGCGGGGTGGAGCGGCGGATCGCGCGGGTGTGGGAGGAGGTGCTGGGGATCGGCGCCGTGGGGCTGGACGACAACTTCTTCGAGATCGGCGGGCACTCGATGCTGATCGCGCGGATGCAGGAGCGGCTGGCGGCGGAGCTGGGGCGCGAGGTGACGGTGGTGGAGCTCTTCCAGTTCCCCACGGTCGCGTCGCTGGCCGCGCACCTGGATGCCGGCGCCGCCCGCGGCGAGCCCGCGGCTCCCGCCGTCCCCGCCGAGGCCGCCGAGCGCGGCAGCAGCCGGCGGGAGATGATGCGGCGGCGGCGTTGAGGGTGATGGAGTGATGGAGTGATGGAGTGATGGAGTGATGGAGTGATGGAGTGATGGAGTGATGGAGTGATGGAGTGATGGAGTGATGGAGTGAACGGGTGCGATGGCGGGTGTGGTGTGGGGGCAAGACTCCCGGCTTCGCCGGGAGGCCCTCTCCCCCGCCGCCTGCACCGCTCGTTCCTCGCGGCTCGGCGGCGACCCCTCCCCCAACTTCGGGGGAGGGGTGGTCAGGGCAGGGCTTGGAGTGTCGAGGCTGGTGCGGTGCGGGGCGGGCGCCCCCCTCCCCGGCCCTCCCCCACAAACTGCGTGGGGGAGGGAGAACGCACCGGGACTGCCGAAGCGCGATCGACTTCTCCCC
>DATAAG010000442.1:0-1588 GCA_036260235.1 Longimicrobium sp. | reverse complement strand
GGTTCGCAGTACTGAGCCGGACAGTAGTGGGAGTGATGGAGTGATGGAGTGATGGGGCGGGCTCTGGTCCCGGGCGGAAGCCGCGGCTACAACTGCGGAAAGCCCCGCAAACTGCGCGGGGCTTCAACCCCGGCGGCTGTCGGGCCGTTCGTCCGCGAAGGCGGACAGCGCGTAGTCGCTGCGGCGATTTCAATCGCTCGGCGCGCACTGACGCACTGACGCACTGACGCACTAACGCACTAACGCACTAACGCACTCCCACCCGGTCGCTGACGAAGAGGGCGTTCGCCTCGGTCAGGTAGCCCGCGGGGGCGTAGCCGGCCTCGTACAGGCCCACCAGGCGGTAGCCGTAGCCGAGCAGGAAGTCGAGGAGGGCGGAGAAGGAGGGCTGGCCTTCGTACGCGGGGACGAAGTGCACCTCCAGGTACACCAGGCCGATGGCGCCCGCCCGCAGCGCCTCGGCGGCGCCGCGCAGCACGTGCAGCTCGTACCCCTGCACGTCCGCCTTCAGCAGGTCGATGCGGCCGATGCCGTGCTCCGCCCGGAACCGGTCGAGGGTGGTCCGCTGGACGACGGTCTCGCCGCGCGGCGCCACGAACGACGGGTCCACGTGCTCGCCGGCGGCGGGCGCGGTGGGAAGGAGCGAGTTCATCTGCCCGAACGCGCTGCGGTAGAAGGAGGCCGGCCCCTCGGCGTCGCCCAGGGCCAGGTCGTGGCAGGCGGCGCGGGGGTACGGCCGCAGGTTCTCGCGCAACGCGGCGAAGGCGGCGGGGTCGGGCTCGAAGCTGTGGATGGCGGCGCCGGGAAAGTCGTGCAGGTACACCAGCGCGCTCTGCCCGGTGTTCGCGCCCACGTCGAAGACGGTGCGCGGCGGCCCGCCCAGGATGCGCCGCACGTCCGCCGCCATGTCGCGGCCCAGCCGGGGAAGGCGCCGCAGCCGGAAGCCGCCGTGCACCGGGTGCCTGCCCAGCGCCACCCCGGCCGCGCCCAGCGCGCGGTGGACGGCGCGGCGCAGGCGGCGGCTCAGCGGCGACTCACGCATCGCGAACGCTCCCCGCGGCGGGAGATCGGAGGTGCGCGGAGCGGCTGGGTCGCATGGACGGGAGAGGTCGGATCAGGGGAAAGGCGGGACGGCCGGCGCGGGTAGTCTCGCCCGGCGGCCCCGCGGCGTCAAATCAGCCGGCGGGTCTGCGTTTCGCTCCACCCATTCCGCGATACCTCCGTACGCAAGCACGATGCGAATCGGACTGAACCTGCTGCACGTCCTGCCGGAGATCACCGGCGTCTGGGGCTACCTGGACGGCCTGCTGGACGCCCTGGCGCGGCACGGCGGCGACACGCGCTTCGTAGCGTTCGTCACTGCCGCCAGCGAGGCGCTGGTCCCCGCCGACGGCCGCTTCCAGGTGGTGCGGGTGCCGCTGCGCTCCTCCATCCGCCCGCTGCGGGTGCTGTTCGAGAACACGGTCCTCCCCGGACTGGCCGGGCGGCGGGGGATCGACACCATGCACCACTTCGCCGGCACGCTGCCGCTGGGCGCCGCGGTGCCGTCGGTCGTCACCGTCTACGACCTGCTGGTCTTTGCCGATCC
>DATAAG010000441.1:0-5954 GCA_036260235.1 Longimicrobium sp. | reverse complement strand
GGCGCCTTCCGCTTCCCGGAATCCCGTCCTCAGCGCTCGATCACGATGGTGCCCGCGCTGGCCTGCACCGGGTACGACTCCGCAACCGGTCCGTTGAACCACACCTGCACGCGGGTGCCCACCGTCAGCGCGTCGGGAGAGCTGCGCGCCAGCCCGCCCGCGCCGCGCTCCACGACGACGGTGCGGCGGTTGACCGACACCCACGCCACGGGATAGCCGGCGCTGCGCGTGGGGATCTGCTCCACCAGGATGCGCGTCCCGTTGCCGCCCGGGTCCGCCTGCTTGATGTCGCCGATGATGCTGGCGGAGCCGTCGGGGATCACGTCCAGCCCCAGCGCGTCCGGCCCCTCCGGCGCGCCGTTGCACCCCTGCAAGGCCAGGCACGCCGCCAGCGCGGCGATCGCGAACACGTTCCTCATCGACCGTCCTCTCCTGTCCGAATCCTGTTCCGTTCTGCCGCGTGGAGAACGTCCGTCCGGCGCGGATCGCGACATCCCGCGCTGGTGATCGCATTCCGTGACACGCGCGGCGGGAACGCTATCTTCCTGACCGGTGCCGTGCATCGTTCCCCATCATCGTACCTGCATCCCATGCGCCTGTACACCCTCGCCGCCGCCGCGGCCGCGCTGTGGCTGGCCGCTCCCGCCGCGGCCCAGCAGGACCCCGAGGCGCTGGCGGAAGCCGCCCTGCAGCAGATGGTGGCCAACCAGGGCACCGCCGACGACTACACGCTGGTGCTGCGGTTCGGCGACACCCGCGTGCCCGTGTACGTCTACCGCGAGAACGGCGGGTGGTCCATGGAGGTGCCCCCGCAGCCGGTCCTTGCCGAGGTCATGAGCGCGGCGGTGATCTGGCCGGTCATGCTGGAGGCTGCCGGCGAGAAGGTGGGGGATGAGCCCGATCCGGCGCTGGAGGAGGCCGTCTACGAGGGGGTGCAGACGGTGGACGGCAGGCCGGCGCACGTGGTGTCGGCCACCTTTACCGGGGGCGAGGACCTGCCCGATTCCATGCGCCTGTACCTGGACGCGGAGAGCCGCCAGCTGCTGCGGATGGTCGCCGCCGGCCGGATGGCCGAATCCGACGACGAGCTCCTGCGGGAAGGCGCCGGCGTGTGGATGTCCCTGGATCTGGCGGATTACGCGGCCACCGATGGCGTGGTGGTGCCCAGGCGCCTGCGAATGCGCATGCGGATGGAGCTGGAGCTGAACCCCAAAGAGCGCCAGGGGCTGCGGGAGGATCTCGACCGCGCGCGCCGCGAGCTGGAGTCCGAGAGTTCCGAGGAGGCCCACGAGATGCGGACGGTGCTCGAGGTGTACGGCCGCCTGCTCCTGGAAGGCGAGGTGGACCTGCCGATTACGGTGGAGGAGGTGCACGTGAACTCCGGCCCGCCCGAGTGGCTGAAGGCCGCCACCCTGGATGACCCCGGTGCCTGACGCCGGCGCCCCACTCTCGCACTCTCGCCGGTCCCCCGGGGACGCTATCTTCCGGACCGGCACCGCCCATCGTTCCCTTCATCGCACCTGCACCCCATGCGCCTGAACACCCTCGCCGCCGCCGCGGCCGCGCTGTGGCTGGCCGCTCCCGCCGCGGCACAGCCCCGCACGGCGGAGCTCGCCCTGGGGGCCATGGAGCAGATGGCCGCCAACCAGGGGAGCGCGAACGACTACCTGCTGGTGCTGGGGTACCGCGACGTTCGCGTGCCGGTCTACGTGTACCGGGAGGACGGCGGGTGGTCCAGCCAGACGCAGCCGGGCACGGTGTGGGGCGACGTGCTGGGGAACGCGGTGGTCTGGCCGGCGGTCATGAAGGCGGGTGAAGGCGCCGGGGACGGTGCCGGCGCGCTGGCGAACGCCGAGTACCTGGGAACGGAGACGGTGGACGGCAGGCGCGCGCACGTGCTGGGGGGCAGCTTTGTCACGGGGGCGCGGCTGCCGGATTCCATGCGCGTGTACCTGGACGCGGAAACCCGGCAGCTGCTGCGGGTGGTCGCGTCCGGCCGGTCGCGCCAGCCAGGAAACGGGCTCCCGGGCGCGGGGGTGTGGATGTCCCTGGACCTGGGCGACTACACCGCGTCCGGCGGGGTGGTGGTGCCCCGGCGCATCCGGCTGCGGATGCGGATGGAGCTGGATCCCCAGCAGCGGGAGTCGATGCGGCGGGACGTGGAGGGCCTGCTTACCGCCCTGCAGTCGGACCCGTCGCCGCGGGCCGGAGAGATGCGGCTCCTGATGGAGGCGTTCGGCCGCATGCTGCTGGGCGAGGAGATGGACCTGCCGATCACCGTGGAAGAGGTGCGCGTGAACGCCGGCCGTCCCGGCTGGTTCAACCCCGCCACTCCACCCGATCCCCGCCCCTGACCTCACTCACGCACTCACGCACTCACGCACTTTCGTACTCCCGCACTCTCGCACTAGCTTCCCCGCCATGCGCAAGGCGGATCTCATCAACGGGGTGGAGCAGCTGAGCCGCGCCCTGCGGGAGAGCGGGCTGGAGCTGCCGCTGGTGGAGGTGGCGCGGCTGGGATACCGCCGCGAGCCCGTCCCCGGCGAGCTGCTCACGCGCCTGCTCTCCGCCCTGCGCGACTACGGGCTGCAGGCCCACCGCTACACCCGCCCCGCGCGGCTGCTGGCGGAGCAGCTGGGGCTGGCGCCGCTGGAGCACGCCGACACATGGTCGCTGCTGATCGCCGCGGAGAACCGGGCGCAGGAGGCGTTCGCCTACGCCGAGCGGGTGCGCTTTGCCACGCAGTACCTGCCACGTGTCGCCAGCTTGCTGTCGCAGGCCGGCATCCCCAGCGTGGACGCCGCCCGCCGCGGCGACGGCGCGAGCACCGGCGCCGACGTGCTGACGGTGCAGGTGATCGAGTCCCCCCGCCGCTTCAGCACCCCCACGCGGCTGGCCACCCTGCTGGACAGCCTGGACCTGATCTACGGCGCCTGCGCCGTGCTGGAGGGCACGGAGCCGGGCGGCCTTTCCGTCATCGCCTGCGACAGCGGGAGCGACAAGACCTTCGAGCTGATGGGCGCCGCGCCGGTGATCGCCGCGGTGCGCGCGCTGGTGCTCTCCATCTGGGACCGCGTGGTCTTCTACCGCGAGCTGCCGGCGGCGCAGCGCTACCGCCTGGCCGCGGAAAGCCTGCCGATGCTGGACCTGGTGCGCGAGCGGGCGCGGCAGGGGCAGATGGCGCCGGAACAGGCGGAGCTGCTGCGCCGGCGCATCGTGGAGGGCGCAGGCAAGTTCCTGGTCGCCGGCGCCACCATCCCGGAGCTGCAGGAGCGCGCCTACGCCAACCCGCGCACCCTCATGGCCCCCGCCCCCAAGCTGCTCGCCCCGCCGCTCCCCGGCGACTGAGGGCGCCGTCAGACGCCGCGTCAGGGGCTTCGTTTTCCTGAGGGAGGCGCCGCGCCTGTCTTGCGTTCACACCGCACCCTGGCGCCGACCGAAGGATCTTGCCGGCAGAGCCGAGGGGCTGGCCTGGTACCGCGAAGCCAGGCCCCGAGTGACCGGGAGAAGATCCTTCCGTCGCGCACAAGCAGGCCCGGCAACGGTTTCGCCCGTGGCACACCACTCAGGTGTCATCCCTGCCGACGGTGGCTTTCTTCTGGAGATAGATCGATGAGTACGGACATGATGCGGCACGGTGCGGCCGTGCTGGCAACGATGCTCGCGGCGGCGGCGCCGCTGGATGCGCAGCAGGTGGCGGACAGCGCCTTCGCGCCCGTGATCGCGCGGCCGGCGTTCGCGGAGGGCGCGGGGCCGGTGGTGCTGGTGGACGAGGGACACACCAACTTCCACACCACCGACGGGCGCTACTACGCCTTCGCGCGGCTGCTGCGCCGCGACGGCTACGTGGTGCGCGGCCACGGCGGCCCCTTCACGCACCAGGCGCTGGCGGGCGCGCGCGTGCTGGTGATCGCCAATGCGCTCCACCCGCAGAATGCGAACAGCTGGCAGCTGCCGACCCCCTCCGCCTTCACGCGAGAGGAGATCGCGGCGGTGGAGGCATGGGTGCGCGAGGGCGGCTCGCTCTTCCTGATCGCCGACCACATGCCCTTCCCGGGCGCCGCGGCGGAGCTGGCGGCGGCGTTCGGCGTGGAGTTCCACAACGGCTTCGCGGTCGACTCGCTGGAGCAGGGTGGGGCGATGCGCTTCGCCCGCGCGGACGGCTCCCTGGCGGACCACGCCGTGGTGCGCGGCCGCGGCCCGGAGGAGCGGGTGGACAGCGTCTTTACCTTCACGGGTCAGGCGTTCCGGCTGTCGGCCGCCGGCGGCGCGCCCCTGCTCACCCTGGGACGCGGCTCCAGGGTGCTGATGCCGGAGGTGGCGTGGCAGTTCTCCGAGGCCACGCCGCGCATCGACGCGGGAGGAATGCTGCAGGGCGCGGTGCTCCCCCACGGTCGCGGGCGCGTCGCCGTCTTCGGCGAGGCGGCGATGTTCTCCGCCCAGCTCGCCGGCGCGCAGCGCCAGCCCATGGGGATGAACAACCCCCGCGCCCCGCAGAACGTGCAGTTCCTGCTGAACGTCGTGCACTGGCTGACAGGGGTGATCGACTAGCCCCCGCGCGCGCTGAACCTTGCGGTGTTAGATTTGTAAGCTTACGTGCAGTGTGCACGCACGAATGGAGGTCCATGAAGATCAAAGTCACCGATGCGGGGGTCGTCATCCCGCGTAGCATGCTTCCCGACGTCGATGAAATGGACGTCCGCGTGGAGGGAGACACCGTTCTCCTCACCCCGTCGCGGGATGACGACCTCATCTGGGAGATGGGAAGCACGCCCGTGACCTGCGGATTATCCGACGCCTCGACGAATCATGATCGCTACCTCTACGAAGGTGACGCGTGATCCCCTGTTCCTCGACTCCGGGTTCCTCATTGCCCTGAATGCTTCCGATGATCAGCACCATCAGCGCGCCGTCGATTTCTGGCGGCTGGTCGATCGCACCACCCGCCTGCTTACGACCACCTACATCGTTGATGAGGTGGTCACTTTCTTCAACAGTCGCGGCCGGCATGCAAAGGCGGTGGAAAACGGTACGCTCCTGATGACGAGCCGCTCGGTAGAACTGCTTCACGTGGATGAAGATCTGTTCCGAGCTGCATGGGCGTATCTGGTCAAGCACTCAGACAAGCGATACTCCCTGACCGATTGCATCTCCTTCGAAGGGATGCGCAGGAGGGGATTGCAACAGGCACTCGCGTTTGATGCCCACTTCGAGCAGGCGGGGTTTCTTCGGCTTCTGTGACGAACTCATCTCTCCCGCTCTGCAGTCTGTCTCCCCGCATCTCCACAATCCAAACACTGCCGTATGAGCGACTCGCTGGCCGACGAGCTGATCGAGGCGTGGCGCGTGAACAACCGCATCAACCTCTTTCTCCTGGAGCGCATCAGCGACGAGGGGCTGGCGTGCGCGGCGGGACCGCGCGGCGGCGGGCGCGTGTGGAAGCAGTTCGCGCACGTGCACACGGTGCGCGTAGCGAAGCTGGAGAACTGGCACCGGCCGCTCTCGCTGGGGCTGGAGCAGATGACGGGCGAGCAGGAGCGGTCGCGCGAGGAGCTGACCGCCGCCTTCCGCCAGTCGGGCGAGGCCGTCGAGCAGTTCTTTCGCCTGGCCGCCGCCGGCGAGACCAGGAAGCGCGGCTTCAAGCGCGGGCTGGGCGTGAGCCTGGGCTACCTGATCAGCCACGAGAGCCACCACCGCGGCAACATCCTGCTCACCCTCAAGCTCTGCGGCCACCGCCTTCCCCAGGCCGATGCCTACGCCATCTGGGACTGGGACCGGATGTGAGTCCGGATTCATCCGACTGCTGCGTTGTGCTCTTGAGCGGGTGTCGCTGGACCTCCCACGGACCGCCGCAAGCTGTCATCCTTCTGAGTCCTTACGGCTGCGCCGATCCTGTAGGACGAAAGACGTCTCGCACGAATCTCTCGTCCCCATCAACCTCCCCCAGGGGTTTT
>DATAAG010000440.1:0-1572 GCA_036260235.1 Longimicrobium sp. | reverse complement strand
TGCGTCCTCTCCGTTCTCCCGGCATCCTCCGCGTGGAACCGCCTTCCCCCGTTTCCGCGGGGTTCGGGAAACCGCTACCAGCAGACGGCGGGACAGCAGGAACCGAAGTCTCCGCAGGTTTCAAAGTCCGTCCGGCACCCCTGCGTGTAGCAGTTGGTGTTTTCGCTCCACCCGCAACTGTGGTAGTTGGTGTCGCAGAGGAACTCGGTATCCTCGTGCGCGTCCACGGTGCCGCGCGGCCGCTCCACTCTGCATTCGGGGTCGAAGCTTTCCACGGCCAGTTCGTCGACGTCGAGCTTCAGCTTTTTCATCACGGCCTCCGCGAGAAGAAATCGGGAAGGGCGCGGATGCGTCCCGCGCGGGCTGCGGGGTGCGGCCCGATCACACGATACGCCCGAAAATGGTCTGCCGCCAGCGGCCCCGCGTGCACTTTCCCCCGTCGCGCGCGGGTCTTTCGCCAGCCTCTGTGTCGGGCGTATGATCAAGCTGTACAAACCCTTTCACGCAAACGCATCCGCCGTCGCCGTGACCGAGCCCAGCCCCGAGCGCCCGCAGTCCGCCGCCTCCGCGGCCCGCCGGTCCACGGACGATCCCGGCGTGTTCCTGATCCCGCAGGAGGCGCTGCCGCCGGGGTTCGGGGAGAAGGTGGCGGCGGGCGGGTTCACGGCGGTGAAGCCGCGTCCGGCGGCCACGGTGCTCCTGGTGCGCGACGGCACGGCCGCGCCCGAGGTGCTGCTGCTGCGCCGGCACGGGCGCAGCGGCTTTGCGGCGGACGCCTGGGTGTTCCCCGGCGGCGTGGTGGACGCGGCGGACCGCGACCTTTCCGTGGTGGACCGGCTGGACGGCCCCACGCCCAGCGAGTGGGCGGCGCGGCTGGGGCTGGACGACCCGGCGGAGGCGGTGGGCTACGTGGTGGCGGCGCTGCGCGAGGCGTTCGAGGAGACGGGGATCCTGCTGGCGCGCGACGCGGCCGGCGCGCCGGTGGGGGCGGGCGAGGCGCTGGAGGTGGCCCGGCGCGCGCTGCTGGCGGACGTGATCGCCATGCGCGAGGTGATCGTGGGGCAGGACCTGCGCCTGGCGGGCGACGGGCTGGCGTACGTGGCGCACTGGATCACGCCGGAGGCGGAGCCGCGGCGCTACGACACGCGCTTCTTCCTGGCCCGCGTGGAGCCGGACGCGGTGTGCGTGACGCACGAGGCGGAGATGACGGACAGCGTGTGGATCACGGCCGCGGACGCGGTGCGCCACTTCGAGGACGGCGGGCTGCGCCTGCTCCCGCCGACCATCCACACCCTGCGGCGCCTGGTGGGCCTCGCCCCGGTGGACGCGATCTTCGCCCGGCTGGGGGACGCGCCGGTGCCGGCGATCCTGCCCGCGATGCGCCCGCACCCGGACGGCGTGGCGATCGTGCTGCCGGAGGAGGCGCGGGAGGGGTGATGGAGTGATGGAGTAATGGAGTGATGGAGTGATGGAGTGATGGAATGATGGAATGATGGTAGAACCCATTACTCCACTACTCCATCACTCCACTACTCCCCAACGCCTGAACACCTGAACACCTGAACGCCGTCG
>DATAAG010000439.1:0-14560 GCA_036260235.1 Longimicrobium sp. | reverse complement strand
GCACTCACGCACTCACGCACTCACGCACTCAGCACGCACTCACGCACTCACGCACTCACGCACTTCATCCCCTTGACGCCCTCCCCCTCCGCCACTACTGTACTGGTGTGACTAGTACACCAGTACAGATCATACACCCGTGCTGATCCACCTCGACGTCGCCGACGAGCGGCCGCTGTACCAGCAGATCGTGGACGAGGTGCGCCGCGGGCTGGTGCTGGGCACGCTGCAGCCCGAAGACCCGCTCCCCTCGGTGCGGGCGCTCGCCGCGGAGCTGCGGGTGAACCCCAACACCGTCCAGCAGGCGTACCGCGAGCTGGAGCGGGCGGGAATCATCTACACGCGCCGCGGCCAGGGCACCTTCGTCGCCTCCCCCGGCGCGGGCGAGCGCGAGCTGCTGCTGCGCGACGTGGCCGAGCGCGCCCTGCGCGACGCGCGGCGCTACGGAATCGAGCCCCACGAGCTGGCGGAGGCCGTTCTCCGCGCCGCCGAGCTGGAACCTTCATCCACCGCAACCGCGAGCCTGCCATGAGCTTCCCCGCCCTTCCCACCCGGCTGGACGCCGCCGAGCTGGCCGTCGAGACCCGCGGCATCCACAAGCGCTATCCCGGCGGCCTCGCACCGGCCGGGGCGGGCGCCGTGGCCAGCCACCACCCGCCCGGCACCGTGGCGCTGGACGGGCTGGACCTGCAGGTGCCCGCCGGCTCCGTGTACGTGCTCGTCGGCCCCAACGGCGCCGGCAAGAGCACGACGATGCGCATCCTCCTGGACCTGGTGCGCGCGGACCGCGGCACGGCCTCGGTGCTGGGGATCTCCACCACGCAGCAGCCGGCGCTGGCGCGCGCGCAGATCGGCTACGTCCCGGAGGTGGTGGACACGGCGTACCGCTGGCTCACCGTCCGCGGCCTGCTGAAGCACCACGCGGCCTTCTTCCACGCCTGGGACTGGACGTACGCGGACACGCTCTGCCGGCGGATGGGGCTGCGGATGGACGAGCGCTTCCAATCGCTCTCCAAGGGCGCCGCGCGGCGGGTGGCGCTGGTGACGGCGCTGGCCCACCGCCCGCCCGTCCTGCTGCTGGACGAGCCGACGGACGGGCTGGATCCCCTGGCCCGCGAGGACCTCGGGGCGCTGCTGGTGGAGCACATGACGGAGTCACCCACCACCGTGCTCTGGAGCACCCACCACGTGCACGAGGCGGAGCGGATGGCGGACCACGTGGGGGTGCTGCGGAACGGCCGGCTCCTCCTGCAGGCGCCGGTGGACGCGGTGCGCCGCGGGCTGCGCCGCTACCGCGCGGAGGTGCCGGACGGATGGGCCGGCGCGCCGGGGCTGAACGGCGACGTGCTGGTGCGCGCGGGATCCGGCCGGGAGATCACCTGGACGGTGTGGGGCGAGGAGCGGGACGTGGCGGAGCGCCTCTCCGCCTCCGGCGCCACGGTGCGCGAGGCCTCGCGCCTTTCGCTGGAAGACGCCGCGGTGGCGCTGCTGCGCGCCGGAGAGGCCGCGTGAGCGCCGCCGTGCCGCGCCGGCCCGCGCGCTGGCCAAACGTCGTCCGGGCAGAGGCGCGGGCGCTGGTGGACCTCCGCTACTCCGCGGCCGGGCTGATGTTCGTGCTGATGCTGGGCGTGGGTGGGGTGGGCAACCTGATCGGCGACCTCTCCGTGCTCATGTTCTTCTACCCGCTGGTGCACTGGCGCGGCCGGGCGGTCCGTGGGTCGCTGGATGAGCCGGTGCCCTTTGGCGCGACGGCGCACGACCTGGTGCGCGTGGCGTGCGGCGCGGCGGACGCGGCGCTGGTCCTGGCCGCCGTCACCGCCATCCACCTGGGGCTCTTCGCCTTCGAGGCCGGCCAGCGGGGCGTGGAGGCGCAGGTGGCGCCCGGCTACGGCGCCACGGTGGCGGCGCATGGGATCGCCGCCTACCTGCTGGGCTCCGCGGTCGTGCTGTGCGCCCGCCGGCCGGCGCGGGCCCTTCCCGCGGCCTTCGTGCTGGGGCTGCTGGCCATGCTGCAGGCGGACGTGCTGCTGGGGACGACGTCGCTGCACACCCGGTGGTCGGACGGGAGGGTCGTACGCGTTGCCCTGGAAACGCGGCTGTCGCTTTCCGATGCGCTGTTCCGGCTGGCGCTCGCCGCCGGGGCCGTGGGCGTGGCCGCCTGGCTGGGGAGGAACGTACCGGCGATCGCGGGTCCCCGCCTCACCTTCGCGCGGCTCTTCGCCGGGAAAGCGCGCCGGGCGCCGCTGCACGCTGCCGCGCTGGCGGTGTCGCGCCGGCCCGCTGCGCTGGAGACGGTGGCGGTGCGGCAGTTTGCGGTCCAGGCAGGGCGGATGAGCGTTCCGCTGGGATTGGCCGCGCTCTTCGCCGCCTGGTGCTTCTGGCGGGAGACGCTCGGCAGCGGGACCTTTCTGTCGGACGGCGGCTGGCTGATGCCGATCGTCTTCGGCGCCTTCTTCTGGCCGGTGCTGGTGTGGCAGGACGAGCGCGCCAGCCGGGACTGGGACGAACTGCATCCCGTGGACACCGTGACGCGCCGGCTGCTGCACGCCGTGGGCGGGCTGGTCTGGCTGCAGGCGGCGGTGCTGATGGTGGTGGCCGCGTGCATCGCCGGGGCGATGGCGGAGGGGACGCTGCAGTCGCTGGCGCAGGTGCCCGCGTGGACCCTGCCCGGGCTTCCGCTGGGGGTGCTGGGCCTCTACTTCCTCGGCACCGCCTGGGCGATGCTCTCCCGGCACCCCATCCGTACGGCGCTTATCGGCTTCCTGGTCACCAGCCAGCTGCTCGTGCTGATCGGGATCCTGCTCAGCGGGGGAGACCTGTCCCTGCTGTCGCCGTCGTGGGACTTTACCTCGGTGCACTTGCAGGACCCTCCGCTCCTGGAGACGGTGCTCTGGACCGGGATCTACGCCGCGCTGGCGGTCGCCGCCATCTACTTCCGCGCCCGGCGGGAGCTGCACGGCCGGTTCGCGAGGCGCCCGGCGACGCAATGACCTGGCGGACCGCGCCCGCGCGGCGCGGTTCCCTCCTCCGTCCGGACCACGGGAGGTCTTTCATGAGCTACACCGCGTCCACCACCCGTCCGCCACTACGCTCGCCCGCCCGCTGGCGCGACGCCGTCCGCGCGGAGCTGGTCGTACTGCGGGAGGCACGCGCACTCCACTGGGGATGGTTGATCCTGTTCCTCGCCGTTCAGGGAATCACCGTCTCCGGCGACCCGAACGATCCGCCGTTCAGCGAGGTGCGCTTCCTCGCGGCGACGATGTTCTTCTTCCCGCTGGCGTGGCAGGGGGAGGGCGGCAGTCGACGCCGGGACACCGCGCTCCCCATGGAGGGCGTGGCGCTGGAGCTGGTCCGGCTGGCGTGCGGCGCCCTCTGCGCCGCGCTCCTGCTGGGCCTGGGCACCGCGGCGTACACGGCGGTGCTGGTGCGGACGGTGGACGCGCCGGGCACCCTGGCCGGCTTTCCCGCCTGGTACCCGCTCGCGCTGTTCATCATCGGCATGGCCAACTACCTCTTCGGCTCGGCGCTGGCGCTGCAGGGCGAGCGGCCCGGCCGGCTGCTGGTGCCGGGCTTCGTGCTGGGAACGCTGGCGCTGCTGGTCTCCGGGGTGGGCGTGGAGACGACGGAGCACCGGGTGGAGTGGAACGAGGACGGCAGCAGGACGTGGACGGCCACCACATCCCTTACGCCGGCATCCGCGCTGTTCCGCCTGGCGCTCGGCGGATTGGCGGTGGCGCTGTCGGTCGCCGCCGCGCGAAGCCGCCGGGCCGCATCCTGGTCCCTGCCCAACCCCCTGCGCGGTCGCGCGGCCGCGGCGCACGCCCGCCCGCGCCCGCGCGCGGCCGCGCTGCGGGTGCCCAGGCCAGCGGCACCCCTCTCCACCGTCGCGGCGCGGCAGTTCGTGGTGCAGGCACCGCGCATGGTCTGGCCGCTGCTGCTGGCGGGCCTGGCCGCCTGGGCGCTGTACAGGGCCGAAATCCGGGCCGCCGGGGACACCCCGGCGTTCATCCGCGACGCCGAGGGCTTCGTGGTCCTGATGTACGCCGCGTTCCTCTGGCCCATCCTGGTGTGGATGGAAGAGCGCCACGATCCATGGGACGGGGCGCAGCCCGCCGGCACCGTCGCCCGCCGGCTGCTGCACGCCGGCGCGGGGGCGGCCTGGCTGCAGGTCCACGTGCTGCTGCTGCTCGGCGGATGCGTGTGGGGCGCCATGGCGGCGGGCACCCTGAGCTCTCCGCTGGAACTGCCGGCGTATCTCTGGCCTGGCCTTCCCCTGGCGACGCTGGCGGTCTACTCCCTGGGCACCCTCCCCGTGGTGCTCACGGAGCGGCCCGTCCTGGCCGGGATCGTGTACGGCATGGTGCTTCCCGTTGCGCTGATCGCGCTGGACGTGCTGTTCCGGCCGGGCTTCTCGTTCAACGTGCCGCCCGGGCCGCTCTCTCCCACCCGCCTCTTCGCGCCCATGGGCTGGGTTGACCCGGAGGAATGGTCGATCGCCGTCGCGCTGCTGTGGACGCCCGTGTTCGTGGCGATGGGAGCCGGAGCGATCTGGCTGCGCGCCTGGTGGGAGCGGTACGGCCGCTCTCTGTCGCTGCGAGAGGTGATCCGCCTCGTTCGCCCCCGCCGCGCGTTCCCTGCCCGGTAAGCAACCCCGCTACACCGATGAAAACCGCGCCGGCACCCCTGTCAGGGTGCCGGCGCGGCCCGCATCCGCCAGACGATGACCGGACCAGCCTGGCCGCGGCGGTGTGGATCCCGGTCCTCGCCGCGCTGGCCGTGGCCGCCATCCACCGCCGTGTGCAGCTCGACCGGCGGGGCCGCGCCGGCGGGACGATGCGCGCCCCGGCCTACTGAGGAGAGCCGCGCCCGGCGCTGCGCCGATTCGCTTGCGCCGTCGGTGTCACGATTCCCTTCCGTCAGGGATCAATCGGGTAAATCGACGCTGATTTCGTGGCGGACCTGGCCCTTTTCGCACCGTGTAGCCCTGGGGTGGGCCCGGTGCACCACCCCGCTCGCGCCCGAACCGGGACGTGCGCGGCCGCCAGGCCGGCGGACCGCGGTTACCACCTCAACTCACGAGGACGCCATGCACAAGCTCAGGCTGCAACTGGACGACCTGCGGGTGGACAGCTTCAACACCACCGCGGGGGAAACGGAGAACGGGACGGTGTTCGGCGAGCAGTGCACCTGCCACACCGCGTGCACGTGCCCCGGCTGCCCCACCTGCTGGGTCAGCTGCGACGGCAACTGCAACGAGTGGACGAAGGCGTTCACCTGCAACGGCTACGGCTGCACCGCCGAAGGCGGAGAGTGCGTAGGCTAGTCCGCCAGGGCTGACCGGCGCGACAGAACAAGCCCTCACGCATAGCCAGCTCGACAGAGGTTTTCCTCTGATGACTCCGCTGACTCTGCGTGAGGAATTCGTTTCTCGCGTCCGGCGAGTCCCCCTCCATCAGGCAGAAAGCGCGAGAGCGCCACTTTCGCACTCTCGCACTTTCGCACTCCCGCACTTGGCCGTTCAGTACGCGGGCGGGTCGCTGGCGGGGAACGACTCGATCGAACCCTCCATCACCTTCTCCCCGTTCTCCGTCCCGCGCGGCGACACGGGGGCGGCGGAGACCCCGCCGGGCACCGCCTCCGGCGCGTCGCGCCCGCCCAGCAGCTGGCGCAGCACGTACTGCAGGATGCCGCCGTGGCGGTAGTACAGCACCTCCTGCGGCGTGTCGATGCGCACCAGCGCGCGGAACTCCTTCACCGCGCCGTCGTCGCCCGTGGCGCGCACCGTCACCTCGCGGGTGGCCAGGTTGCTGGCGATCACCTGCGTCACCCCCACGATGTCGAAGCGCTCGCGGCCGGTGAGCCCCAGCGACTTCACGCTCTCGCCCGGCATGAACTGCAGCGGCAGCACGCCCATGCCGACCAGGTTGGAGCGGTGGATGCGCTCGAAGCTCTCCGCGATCGCCGCCTTGATCCCCTGCAGGTACGGCCCCTTGGCGGCCCAGTCACGCGACGAGCCGCTGCCGTACTCCTTCCCCGCCAGGACGACGAGCGGCGTGCCGTCCTGCTGGTAGCGCATCGCCGCGTCGTAGATGGTGGTGATCTCGTCCGCGGGGAAGTACGTGGTGTAGCCGCCCTCCGTCCCCGGCGCCAGCTCGTTGCGGATGCGCACGTTGGCGAAGGTGCCGCGGATCATCACCTCGTGGTTGCCGCGGCGGGCGCCGTACGAGTTGAAGTCCTTCGCATCGACCCCGTGCTCCACCAGGTACCGCCCGGCCGGGGAGTCCTTCTTGATCGATCCCGCGGGGCTGATGTGGTCCGTGGTCACGCTGTCGCCCAGCAGGGCGACGGCGCGCGCGGCCAGGATGTCCGTCACCGACTCCGGCGCCTCGCGCGGCATGTCTGCGAAGTACGGCGGCTGGCGCACGTAGGTGGAATCCGCCGCCCAGGCAAAGCGGTCGCCGGCGGGGACGGGCATGCTCTTCCACCGCTCGTCGCCCTCGAAGACGCCGCCGTAGCTGCGGGTGTACATGGTGCTGTCGATGGACGACTGGATGGCGCTCTGCACCTCCATGCTGGTGGGCCAGATGTCCTTCAGGAACACCGAGCGCCCCTGCGCGTCCTCGCCGATCGGCTCGTTGTACGGGTCCCAGTCGATGCGCCCCGCAATGGCGTACGCCACCACCAGCGGCGGCGACATCAGGAAGTTGGCGCGCACGTCCGAGTTGATGCGCCCCTCGAAGTTGCGGTTGCCGCTGAGCACCGAGCAGGCCACCAGCCCGCCCTTCTGGATGGCCTCGGAGATCTGCTGCGGCAGCGGGCCGCTGTTGCCGATGCAGGTGGTGCAGCCGTAGCCGACGACGTTGAAGCCCAGCTCCTCCAGGTACGGCAGCAGCCCGGACTTCTCGTAGTACTCGGTGACGACCTTCGATCCGGGCGCCAGCGAGGTCTTGACCCACGGCTTGCGGGTGAGCCCGTGCTCGCGCGCCTTCTTGGCCAGCAGCCCCGCGGCGATCATGACCGACGGGTTGCTGGTGTTGGTGCAGCTGGTGATGGCGGCAATGACGACGGAGCCGTGGTCCAGCACCGCCTCCGCGTCTTCCACCAGCACCCTCTGCGCGTCCGGCGAGGCGCCGCTCCCCTCGCCCCACACGCCCACCTTGTCCGCGCCCTCGCCGCTGTCGGCGTTGGCGGCGTCCTTGTGCGAGTCCGCCGTCCCCCTGGCGGGCTTGAGCGAGGGGAGCGCGGAGCGGAACGCCTTCTTGGCCTTGCTGAGGGGGATGCGGTCCTGCGGCCGCCGCGGCCCGGCGATGCTGGGCTCCACCGAGCTCAGGTCCAGCACCAGCGTGTCGCTGAAGACGGGCTCGGGGGTGTCGGCGCTGTGGAAGAGGCCCTGCTCCTTCATGTACGCCTCCACCAGCGCGATCCGCTCCTCCGGCCGCCCCGTGAAGCGCAGGTAGTCCAGCGTCACCTGGTCGGGCGGGAAGATGGCGCAGGTCGCCCCGTACTCCGGCGACATGTTGCCGATGGTGGCGCGGTCCGCCAGCGCCAGCGAGGCGATGCCGGGGCCGTAGAATTCCACGAACTTGCCCACCACCCCCTTCTTGCGCAGCATCTCGGTGACGGTGAGCACCAGGTCGGTGGCCGTGGCGCCCTCCGGCAGCTCGCCCTCCAGCCGAAAGCCGATCACCTCGGGGATCAGCATGCTGATCGGCTGGCCCAGCATGGCCGCCTCGGCCTCGATGCCGCCCACGCCCCACGCCAGGATGCCCAGCCCGTTCACCATCGGCGTGTGTGAATCGGTCCCCACGCAGGTGTCGGGATAGGCGACGGGGAGCCCGCTGCGCCCCTTGGGCAGGTTGGGGTTCTCGTCGGTGGAGAAGACCACGCGCGACAGGTACTCCAGGTTCACCTGGTGCACGATGCCGGTGTTGGGCGGCACCACCTGGAAGTTCTGGAACGCCTGCTGGCCCCAGCGCAGGAAGGCGTAGCGCTCGGCGTTGCGCTGGTAGTCCAGCTCCACGTTCTGCTCGAACGCCTGCGGCGTGCCGAAGGCGTCCACCTGGATGGAGTGGTCGATCACCAGCTCCACCGGCTGCAGGGGGTTGATGCGCGCCGGGTCGCCCCCCAGCGCCGACATGGCGTCGCGCATGGCGGCCAGGTCCACGACGCAGGGAACGCCGGTGAAGTCCTGCAGCACCACGCGCGCGGGCGTGTAGGCGATCTCGCGGTCGGGCGCGTCCTTGGGGTCCCACCGGGCCAGCGCCAGCACGTCGTCGCGGGTGACGGTGACGCCGTCCTCGAAGCGCAGCAGGTTCTCCAGCAGGATGCGCAGGGAGTACGGCAGGCGGCTCACGTCCACGCCCTCGCGCGCCAGCGCGTCCAGCCGGTAGATCTCGTACTCGCGGCCGCCCACGCCCAGCGTGGCGCGCGCCCCGAAGCTGTTGCTCATCAACGGTCTCCTGGTCCGCTAGCTCTTGAAGATGGGTGGCGCCCCGCCGCCCGCACGACCCATTCCACATCCGGGTGCAGCGGGGCTGCCCGTCGCGCGACAGTCTAGCCCATCGCGCGCCGCGTCGAAAGCTGTGGACCCGGAATCTTCGGCGCCGTGGCTCCCCCCTCCCCGGCCCTCCTCCACAAGCTGCGCGGGGGAGGGAGAACACACCTGGTTCCGGCGCATGGATGGGGTGGGTGGGTGGACGGACGCCCCCCATCCCCCGCGACGCCGTTCGCCGTTGCAGTTTTCCCCCTCTCCTCGCGTAGTTTGCGAGGGGAGGGGCCAGGGGGAGGGGCCCACCGCGTGCGGCAGGGTGCGTCCAGAGTGCGCGGGCTCCGTGCCGGACGCCCCGCCGCAACCCTGCGCCAACGCGCGGAAGTCATTATGGTTCCTTTCCGGACCCCGCGCGGCGCACTCCCTGCGTCGTGGCGGCCAGGGGAGGATGCGCGTGACCCGATGCCACGGCGAAGACGGCGCGTCGTCCCCTCAGCCGCTCCGTAGATCCGCGCCGTTGGACTTGTGGCGCGCGGGATTCCGGCCATACATTGGCGGATTGCGTATCACTCCCACGCGTCCGAATCGGACGCAGACGCGCCGCACCCCGCGTTCCGACACCGACAGCTATCCGTGACGGCCAGCATCGTCGACCTGGGATCGTTCAAGATCGCCGTCGCCCCCGACGACCACGACATCTCACGACAACTCAGCCGCGACCGCTGGTACAGCGACGAGCGCTTCCAGACCGACGTGTTCGCCG
Source organism: Longimicrobium sp. (assembly GCA_036260235.1). Lineage (GTDB taxonomy): Bacteria > Gemmatimonadota > Gemmatimonadetes > Longimicrobiales > Longimicrobiaceae > Longimicrobium. The sequence continues at coordinate 5,309 of DATAAG010000439.1, read as the reverse complement.
GCCTGCTGCGCCCCGGAATGCGGGTACTGGACATCGGCGCCAACATCGGCTTCTACACGCTGCTGGCGCGCAGCATCGTGGGGGCGGAAGGCAGCGTCGTCGCGTTCGAGCCGTATCCCCGCAGCACCGCGCTGCTGCGCTCCAGCATTCAGGCCAACGGCTACGCCAACGTGGAGCTGGTGGAGGCCGCCGCCTCCGATGCGGCGGGAAGGGCCAGGCTGTTCCTTTCCCCCGAGTTCTGGACGGAGCACAGCCTGCTGGACCTGGAGTTCGGCGCGCCGGGCCCGGAGGGGTACAGCATCGACGTGCCGCTGGTGACGGTGGACGCCGCGCTGGAGCGGCTGGGCGGCGGCCACCGCGTGGACGTGGTGAAGATCGACATCGAGGGATGGGAGTGGCGCGCGCTGCAGGGGATGCAGCGGGTGCTGCGGGAAAGTCCGGGGATGGTGCTCGTCACCGAGTTCTGGCCCAACGGCATCCTCAAGGCCGGCGGAACCCCCGCCCGGTACCTGCAGACGCTGCACGAGGCGGGGTTCACCTTCCATGAGATCGACAACGAGGCGCAGCGGCTGGCGCCCGCCACGGCCGGGGACCTGCTCGAGCGGGCGGAGTCCAGCGCCCAACACACTTTCGAGAACCCCGTGATGCAGGCCTGGGGGTGGTACACCAACCTGCTCTGCACCCGCGGCTGAAGGCCCGGTCCTTCGCCGTACGCGCCGTCCGGCGCACGGCCCTACCCCACCCGCAAATCCCCAGGATGCGCGCATGAACGTGAGCATGGTCGCCGGAAGGGTGTCTCCTTTTCGCGGCGGCGAACGCGGGCTGCACTGCCTGCGGGCGGAGGTGGAGCGGCTGTGCGACGGCGGCGTTCCGCTCAAGCTGGCCGTCACCGAGACCACGCCCCAGGGGTGGCGGTGCGAGGTGGACAGCCTGCAGCGCTCGGAGGGGGACGAGGAATGGGAGCTGCCCTCCATCTTCACCTTTCGCCGGCGCCGGGCGGAGCGCACCCATGCCTTCAACGCCGTCATACTGGTGCCCACGGGGATCGACTGCGCCATCGGTGGCCACGCCGGCGACGCGACCCCGGCGGCGCGGCTGCTGGCCTCGGTGTGCGACCAGCTGGTGCTGCACCCCAACGTCGTCAACGCCTCCGACGTGAACGAGCAGCCGGAGAACTGCCTGTACGTGGAGGGAAGCCTCATCTGCCGCCTGCTGATGGGCGCGGTGTCGCTGCGCCGGGTGCGCAGCAACCGCATCCTGGTGGTCACCGAAGAGCGCGAGCACCCCTGGGTGGTGGAGCAGGTGGTGAACTCCACCAGCGCCGCCCGCGCCACGCTGGGCGCCGACTGCACGCAGGTGGTGGTGCTGCGGCGGGGACTGGACATGCGGATGGGCGAGTCGCCCAGCGGCCGCGCCATCGGCGAGATCGGCGGCTTCGACGACCTGTTCGCCATGCTGCGCCGGGAGCGCGGGCGCTACGACGCGGTGGCGCTCTCCACCCGCATCACCCCGCTCATCGACGCCGCCGAGCTGCTGCAGCGCTACTTCCGGGGCGAGGGACCCAATCCCTGGGGCGGGGTGGAGGCGACGCTCACCCACACCGTCTCCACCGCCTTCGGCGTCCCCTCCGCGCACGCGCCCACCATGGAGGACGTTACGCTGAGGATGGAATCGTTCGGCCAGGTGGACCCGCGCAAGTCCGCGGAGGCCATCTCCACCGGCTACATGTTCTGCGTACTCAAGGGGCTGCACCGCGCGCCCGGGATCGTGGCGGACCCGGACGGCGCGTACGACCCCTCGCTGCTGGCCGCCGAGGACGTGTCGTGCCTGGTGGTGCCGGCCGGGAGCGTGGGGCTGCCCACCCTGGCGGCGCTGGTGCAGGGGATCACCGTGATCGCGGTGCGCGAGAACGCCAACCTCATGCGCAACGACCTGCGCACCCTTCCCTTCGCCCCCGGGCAGCTGTGGGAGGTGGACAACTACTTGGAAGCGGCGGGGCTCATCAGCGCCCTCAAGGCGGGAATCCACCCGTCCTCGCTGCGGCGGCCGCTGGCCTACACGCCGGTGGTGGAGTTCTGAGCGGCGACCCCGGGCCCGGGCAGGAACGGGCGCCCGTCTACGAAGCGATGCTGGAATACCAGCGGCGGGGGGTGGTGCCGCTGCACACCCCCGGGCACAAGGGCGTCGCGGGGCCGCCGGGGCTGGAACGCTGGCTCACCCCGCTGGGGCTGGCGTGCGACCTGCCCTCCATGGATGCCACCGACTACTGGTTCCATCCGCAGGGGTGCATTGCGCGGGCGCAGGAGCTGGCCGCACGGCTGTACGGGGCCGCCGAGACCTTCTACCTGGTGAACGGCTCCACCATCGGCGTGCAGGCCATGCTCCTGGCCGCGCTGGCGCCAGGCGAGCAGGTGCTCCTTCCCCGCTACCTGCACCTGTCGGCGTTCTCGGGGCTGGTGCTGAGCGGCGCCGTGCCGGTGTACCTGCACACCCGCTGGCTGGAGCCCGCGGGCCCGGTGCCCCCCACGGCAGAGGAGGTGGAGGCGCAGCTGAGGCTGCACCCGGAGGTGCGCGCCGTCTTCCTTACGCACCCCACCTACTACGGGGTGGGGCGTCCGCTGGCCCCGGTGGCGGAGGTGTGTCGGCGCCACGACGTTGCCCTGCTGGTGGACGAGGCGCACGGCGCGCACCTGCGGTTTCTCCCGGGCTCCCCCCTCCCTTCCGCGCTGGAGAGCGGGGCGGACGTGGTGGTGCAGAGCGTCCACAAGACGGTGGGCTCGCTGGTGGGGACGGCGCAGATGCACCGCGGGCGCGGCGGCCGCGTCACCGCCGAGCGGCTGCAGGCGGCGCTGAACCTGCTGCAGAGCACCAGTTCCAGCTACCTGCTGCTGGCATCGCTGGACCTGGCCCGCCGCTGGATGTGGGCGGAGGGCGAGGCGCGCTTCGGACGCGCCGCCGGCGCCGCGGCGGCGCTCGCCGGGGCGCTGGACGCGGCCGGCGGCGCCGTGGCGCTGCGCGCCTCGCGGCACCCGGAGCTGGCCGGGTGCGCGCAGGACCCGCTGCGCATGGTGGTGGACGTGGCGGGGCTGGGGATGAGCGGCTTCGAGGTAGAGCGCCGGCTGCTCCAGGAGTTCGGCCTGCTGGACGAGTTCTGCGATGCCCGCAACGTCGCGCTCGTGCTGGGGCCGCAGGACGCGCCGGAGACGTACGAGCGGCTGGCCGCGGCCTTCCGCTCGCTGGCTGCGTCGCGCCCCACCGCCGCGCTCCCGCCCGACGACCGCCTGCGCACCGCGCCGGCGCCGCCGCTGGTGCTCACCCCCCGCGAGGCGGCGTACCGCCCGCGCGCGCCCGTTCCGCTCACAGAAGCCCTGGGGCGCGTCTGCGGCGAGATGATCACCATGTACCCGCCCGGCATCCCGCTCGTCTGCCCTGGCGAAGAGGTGACGGCGGAGGTGGTGGACCACTGCCGGGCACTCGCCGCGCAGCGCGCCTGCGTCTTCGCGGAGGACCCGGCGCTGGCCACGGTGACGGTGCTCACCGACTGACCCCGCCCCGCCCCGGGACCCACGACGACATTGCGACCCCGCACCCTGCCAATGCACGACCCCGAATCGCCGCGCACGCTCCCCGTGTCGTGGTACTCCGATCCCGCCGTCCTGGAGGCCGAGCGCAGGACCGTCCTGGCCGCGGGGCCGCAGTACGTGGGCAGCGTGCCCATGGTCCCCGAGCACGGCTGGTTCCGCACCGTGCCGCAGCGCGACCACGGCGAGGTGCTGGTCCGCGAGGGCGAACGGGTGCGCCTGGTGAGCAACGTGTGCCTGCACCGCGGGTTCCTGATGACGAAGGGGCGCGGCCGCAAGAAGGCGATCGTCTGCCCCATGCACCGCTGGTCGTACGACCTGGCCGGCGGGCTGCTGAAGGCGCCGCACTACCCGGAGACCCCCTGCCTGCACCTGCCCCGGCGCGACCTGCAGGACTGGAACGGGATCCTGTTCGCGGGCGGGCAGGACGTGGCCGGGGAGCTGGCACCGCTCTCCGGCCTGGGGCTGGACCTGGACGTCCGCAACTACGTGCTCGAGGCGACGGAAGAGGAGGAGCAGCCCTTTAACTGGAAGATCCCGATCGAGGTGCTGCTGGAAAACTACCACGCCCCGTACATTCACCCGGGTTTCACCCGGTTCGCGGACCCGGCCACCTGGCTGGGCAACGACGGCGCCTTCGACAGCGAGCTGCTGATGTTCCAGGTGATGCGGCCGCACCCGGACTTTGCCCACAACCCCGCGTCGCGGGCGTTCGAGGAGTGGCAGCGCGCGATCCTGGAGCTCACCGGCGGACAGCCGCCGCGGTTCGCGGCGGTGATCGCGCTCTACCGCCACAACACCATCATCGAGTGGTGGCCCTTCACCTTCCAGGTGACCACCTACGTGCCGCGCTCGCCGGGGGTCACGCTCATGACCCGCGAGTTCTGCTTCGATCCGCGCGCCCTGGTGGCGATGCCGGAGTACCCGGAGCTGGCGCGAGCGGCCTGGTACGAGACGCAGCGCCAGGACGAGGAGGCGCACGCCTCGCTGCAGGTGGGCCGCGCGCTGGCCCATCGCCGCGATCCCCACGCGCTCACCGGCTACGAAGTCTACCAGTCGCCCATGGAGGACAGCGTACAGCTGTTCCACTCCATGCTCATCCGTGACGTGTCGCCGCACCTGGCCGTGCCGGGCCGAGCCGGGGCCGCGCGCGCCGGCGCGCTGCCGTAGCGCCGGTCCCCGGCATCCCCCCGGCGCGCGAGCCCGGATTTCACGGCGCCACCATGCGCGGCGGCGGCGGAGAGATTATCCTTCCCCTCGACCACCGCACGCGCGGCAGGGGAACCCGGACGTGGAAGACATCGGCATGAGCCGCGAAGTGATCCTGATCGGGGACAAGGTCCTGATCAAGCCGGAAGAAGAGAACAACAAGACGCCGTCGGGCCTGTTCCTTCCGCAGGGGGTGCAGCAGAAGGAGGAGGTGATGAGCGGCTACGTGGTGAACACCGGCCCCGGCTATCCGCTGGGCGAGACCGCCACCGACGGCGAGCCGTGGAGCGGCCGCACCCGCACGGAGCTGCGCTACGTGCCGCTGCAGGCGGAGAAGGGCGACTTCGCCATCTTCCTCAAGGGCCCGGCGGTGGAGGTGGAGATCGACGGCAGCAAGTACCAGATCGTCCCCCACAACGCCATCCTCCTCCTCATCCGCGACCGCCTTCCGCTGCCCTAGCCAGCGGGAGACCCGCTCCGAGGCACGAAGCGGGCGGAGAGCCGGATTCGGCTCTCCGC
>DATAAG010000438.1:0-4071 GCA_036260235.1 Longimicrobium sp. | reverse complement strand
GTAACCTGTAACCTGTAACCTGTAACCTGTAACCTGTAACCTGTAACCTGTAACCTGTCCCCTCTCCCTAGCGAATCACGTTCACGTCCTGCCGCCCCTCCACCCGCCGGCAGCCGACGTTGCCGCGCAGCACCAGCTCCGTGGAGCCGCTCGCCACGTTGGTCGCCAGCTCCGGGCGGTCGAACTTCACCACCAGGTCCAGGTCGCCGTCGGCGTCCGCGTCAGCCAGGGCGGCGCGGTACTCGTCGCCCCGGATCGCGACGGCCGCGCCGGGGGCGGTGCCGTCGCCCAGCCGCAGCACGGCCTCGTCCAGGCGGGCGGGGTCGAAGCCGGGCACCGCGTGGACCACCACCGTGAGCACGCCGTCGCTGGTGCGGTTGAACGAGCCGGGCATCGTCACCGTGAGCTGCGCCGGGTCCAGCGCGCGGCACACGTTCACGCGGCCCGCCCCGAACTCCGGGTCGAACCCGGCCGGGCCCAGGTCGTCCACCGTCCTCCTGATCCGCTCCAGCACCGCGTCCGCGTCCGTCATCCCCGTCGCGAACAGCAGCGCCGCCAGGCCGGCCGCGTGCGGCGAGGCCATGGAGGTGCCGGACTTCCACGCGTAGGTGGTGTTGCTGGACGGGTTGGGCGGGAAGTAGACGGGGCCCAGGATGCCGCTGAACGGCGTGCCGGCCGGGTTGGTGCCGCCGCCCGGCGCGGCGAGGTCGAGCTCGGCGGCGTAGTTGGAGTAGCTGGCGCGCACGTCGCCCCAGGTGGTGGCGCCGACGGCCACGCACTCCGGGAAGCGCGCCGGCCAGGAGATCCCGGGGTAGCTCTCGTTCCCGGCCGCGCAGAAGGGCAGCACGTTGCGCGAGCGGGCGTACTGCAGGGCGGCCTGGTGAATGGCCAGGCCGGAGGGGGCGTCGGGGGAGCCGCCCAGGCTCAGGTTCAGCACGTTCGCCCCCTGGTCGGTCGCCCAGACGATCGCGTCCGCCGTGGCCGAGCCCGGGCAGGTGGTCCGCGTCACGCCGTTGATCTGGTACAGCTCGCACGCCTTGGCGTTGATGATCCTCACGTTCCGGCCGTACGCCACGCCCGAGACGCCCAGGCCGTTGTTGCCGTGCGCGGCGGCGATCCCGGCCACGTGCGTGCCGTGGCTGTTGCGGTCGTCGGTGAAGTCCGCGGGATAGCCGGTGGCGAAGTTCCGCTCGGCGACCACCTTGCCCGCCAGGTCCTGGTGCGTCCTGCGCACCCCCGTGTCGATGATGCCGATCACCGCCGCGCCGGAAAAGCCGCTCCCCAGCGCGTCGTACGCCTCCAGCCAGTCGGTGTCCGCGTCGGCGCGGGGGGTGTTCTGCAGCACGGCGCCGGTGGGGGTGGTGATGGTGCCGTTGTTGTGCAGGTCCCACTTGAAGCCCATGGCCGGGTCGTTCGTCGTCTCGCACTCGCCGGTCTCGCAGGGGACCAGCTCGTACGCCACGTCAAGCTCGGCGAACTCCAGGTTCGGGTTGCGCGACAGGGCGGCTGCGATCTGGCGCTCCTTCCCCACCGGCACGTTCAGGATGAACGTTCGCGCAAGCCGCATCGGGCGCGCCACGCTGGCCCCGGCCGCCGAGGCATTGCGTTCCGCGCTTGCGCCGGGACGAAAGCGGGCGATGATCTGGCCTGGCACGTAGACCACTCCACCGTCGCTCGTCAGCTCGGGGATCTCCCGGTCCGCGCTCACGGCCAGCGACGGCGCGGCGGACTCCGGGGTGAGGGGCTCGGCGGGGTGCCGATCGCACGCGGCCGCGCCGACCGCGCCAGCGAGGAAGAACGAGGCGAGTCTTGCCTGCTTCATCTGGGGGTCTCCTGGAACGGTGGGGGTTGCCGGGGGGTGGGCGGCTTCCCTCGTCACGGCACCGGGACGCGCGGGCGGCGTCCGGCCCTGCCTGCAGGGTGGGGAGTGGATGCGGGAGGGAAGATGACGGCGAAACCAACCCGCCCTGGCTGGCTTCGACTACGGAGAACGAACGAGCACCCCCCTTTTTCGACGGGTGTGTTCCGGGGCGGCGGCGTTCGGCTCGGGAGGCCCGGCCTGCGCGATTCCATCCACCCTTCCCGTCCGCCGGGAGACCCGTCCGCGCCGTGGTGCAGGGCGAGCCCGCGGCCGGGGGCGCGCCTTCCTTCATCCATACACCGTGCCGCGGAGACGGCGCGTGTTCACGGGTGGCTGGCCGCCGGGGCTGGATCGTCCCCGACACCCAGGGCCGTCCCCGCGCGCAATCCCGCCCGGATGCGCTCCGACTGCGTGGCCAGTTCCTGCACGAGCGTGGCGGCGCTCCCGGTGCGCAGCAGGCGCAGCCCCTGGCCGGCCCAGAGCGACAGGGCATCGGACTCGCCGGCCCGGGCGGCGGCGGTGCGCAGCGGGCGGGTTAGGGCGTTCTGCAGCGGGAACGGCGGAATGGGGATGCCCTCGCGCTCCACCTGGTCCATGAAGGTGGTACGGATCCCCCGCGCGGGGCGGCCGGAGTAGGCGCGGGTCAGGGCGGTGGCGTCTTCCCCGGCGGCCAGGAGGCGCGCCCGGTAGGGCGCCGGGGTTCCGGCCTCGTCGGTGGCCAGGAACGCCGTGCCCAGCTGCACGGCGGCTGCGCCCAGCGCCTGCGCCGCGACGATCCCGCGCCCGTCCATGATGCCGCCGGACGCCACCACCGGCACCCGCACCGCGTCCGCCACCTGCGGGACGAGCGCCATGGTCCCCACCATCCCTGCCTCGAAGCTCCCCCGGAAGGTGCCGCGGTGGCCGCCCGCCTCGCTTCCCTGCGCCACCACCGCGTCCACCCCGGCCTCCTCCAGCGCCCGCGCCTCGTCGACGGTGGTGGCGGTGCCCATCAGGAACACGCCCAGCCGCCTGAGCTCCGCCATCACCCCTCCGTCGGGGATGCCGAAAGTGAAGCTGAACGCCGCCGGCGGTCCGCCGCGCAGCACCGCCTCCAGCTGCTCGCCGAACCGGTCCGCGGGCGGCGCGGCGAGCGTGGGCGGCTCCAGTCCCAGCGCCCGGTGCCACCGGGCCAGCAGCGCGAGCATGGGCCCCGTGTCGTCCGCGCCCCCGGTGGCGCCGCCGGCGAAGAGGTTCACCGCGAAGGGCCGATCCGTCAGCCGGCGCACCCGGGCGATCTCGTCCCGGATCTGCTCCGGGGCGAGGTACGCGGCGCCCAGCGAGCCCAGGCCGCCGGCAGCGGAGACCGCCGCCACCAGGGCCGGCGTGCTGGGCCCGCCCGCCAGCGGGGCGAGGATGATCGGGTACCGCATCCCCAGCCGCGCCGCCAGCGCCGTCCATCCGCCGTCCATCCGTCCCTCCGCGCCCGTCGTTCATCTCCCGCTCCCGCCGAGAAACGCGAGCGGCCACGCCGGTGCACGGGCCGCGACGCGCGGGAGCGGGAGCGCCATCGCGCCGCATCGTAGGCCGCCATACGGGACGCCGCCAGTGCCGATGCCAGCGAGCATCCGAAGCACGTTCGACGTTCTCCCCCTCTCCGCGGGGAACGAGTGGGGAGGGGACCAGGGGAGGGGCCCCCGCTCCCCCGGCGCCACCGCGGGAACCTCTGCTGGCGGCGTTGCATCGGACAGTTGAATCATGGGGCGATCTGCGGTAACTTTTCGGGATGGCCGAAGAGAACCTGATCGTCCGCGGTGCCCGCGAGCACAACCTGCAGAACGTCGACGTCGAGATCCCCCGCGACCGCCTGACCGTCATCACGGGGCTGAGCGGGAGCGGCAAGTCGTCGCTCGCCTTCGACACCATCTACGCCGAGGGGCAGCGGCGCTACGTGGAGTCGCTCTCCGCGTACGCGCGGCAGTTCCTGGGGATGATGGAGAAGCCCGACGTCGACTCCATCGAGGGCCTTTCCCCCGCCATCTCCATCGAGCAGAAGACCGCCGGCCGCAACCCGCGGTCGACGGTGGGCACGGTGACGGAGGTCTACGACTACCTGCGCCTGCTGTGGGCGCGCGCCGGCACCCCGCACTGCCCCAGCTGCGGGCGCCCGGTGGAGCGCCAGAGCGCCACGCAGATCGTGGAACGGCTGATGGACCTGGGCGCCGGCAGCT
>DATAAG010000437.1:0-10479 GCA_036260235.1 Longimicrobium sp. | reverse complement strand
AGCCCGCGCCGAGAGATCGGTGCGGGCTCTCGCGTTCGTTCGTCCCCTGGGCCCACCCGGTCCGAACGGAGGACGATGCACGCAAGGCAAGCCGTCGCGTGAGCCTGACCGGGACTGGACCATCCAGCCCACGCCTTCCGCCGCCTGCCCCGCGCCACGTACCTCTCGTCCCGCAGCGGTCAGCCATCCGGCGGCTTCGCGCGTTCACAGGGTCGAGCGCGCGTGGAACCCGCAGCGCGCGCCTCTCGCCGCCGCACGCCCCCATCGCGGCGGACGGGCCCTGCGCGGGACTGGAGGCATAGATGGCCGGCAAGGCAGACCTCGTGAACTCCATCGTGGACTCCTCCGGCGCCGCGGCCGGGTCGCCGGAGGCGGAGGACGACGGCCGGGCGTACGCCGCGCTCGACGCCGCGGAGGCGGCGGGAGCGGCAGGCGCCGGCTGGATGGCGGACGGGTAGCACGATCCGCCGTCCGGAGCACCGGCAGACAGAGCCCGCGCCGAGCTTCCAGGTGCGGGCTCTGCTCATTATTCCATCGAACCGTGCCAGCTATTCCTATTCCCTATTCCCTATTCCCTATTCCCTCGCCGAGCCACCTCATCCCTCACCGCCGGGGCCACCACCGCCCCCAGCAGCTCGATCGCGCGCATCACCTGCGCGTGCGGCATGGGGCCCAGGGCGAGCTGCATCAGGAAGCGGTCGTTGCCAAAGAGCTCGTGCTCGAAGAGGATCTTGTCGATCACCTCCTGCGGGCTGCCGACCAGCAGCGCGCCGCGTGGCGAGCGGCCGGCCTCGAACTGCGCGCGGTTCGTCGGCGCCCAGCCGCGCTCGCGCCCGATGCGCGTCATCACCTCCGCGTACGAGGGATAGTACGCGTCCGCCGCCTCCTGCGAGGTGCCGGCGATGAAGCCGTGGGAGTTGATGCCCACCCGCAGCGTGGCCTGATCGTGCCCCGCGCGGCGCCCGGCCTCGCGGTACAGCTCGACCAGGGGCGCGAACCGCTCCGGCTGGCCGCCGATGATGGCCAGCGCCAGCGGCAGCCCCAGCGTGCCCGCGCGCACCACCGACTGCGGCGTGCCGCCCACGGCGATCCACACCGGGAGCGGGTCCTGCAGCGGGCGCGGATACACGCCCTGTCCCGTGAGCGCCGCGCGGTGCCGCCCGGACCAGGCGACGCGCTCGCTCTGGCGGATTGTGAGCAGCAGCTCCAGGTTCTCCGCGAAGAGCTCGTCGTAGTCGTCAAGGTCGTAGCCGAAGAGCGGAAACGACTCGATGAACGACCCGCGCCCCGCCATGATCTCCGCCCGCCCGCCGGAGAGCAGGTCCACCGTGGCGAAGTCCTGGAACACGCGCACCGGGTCGTCGGAGCTGAGCACGGTGACGGCGCTGGTCAGGCGGATGCGCCTGGTGCGCGCGGCGGCGGCCGCCAGCACCACCGCCGGCGCCGAGACCGCGTAGTCCGGCCGGTGGTGCTCCCCCACGCCGAACACGTCCAGCCCCACCTGGTCCGCCAGCTCCATCTCCTCCAGCAGGTCGTGCAGTCGCTGCGCCGCCCTGCGCCCCCAGTCGCCGCCGGCGTCGTGCGCCGTCTCCGCGAAGGTGTAGAGTCCGATCTCCATCTGCCGAATGCCTTCCGTCGAAAGTCGATCGCCGGCCGGGATTCCATTCCCGGCCGGCGATCCTGCGTCACGTTGCTCCGCCCGTCAGCCCTCGCCCGCCGTGCGCTCGAAGACCCGCTCGAACCAGCGGACGGCGGATGCCTCCACCTCGGCCATCTCGATCGCGCGGCCCATCTCGCCGGAGATGGACCCCACGCCGTGGTCGCGGATGCCGCAGGGGACGATGGTGCCGAAGAACGACAGGTCCGTGTTGACGTTCAGCGCAAAGCCGTGGCTGGTGATCCACCCGGACGAGACGCGCACCCCGATCGCCCCCAGCTTGCGGTCGTCCACCCACACACCCGTCAGCCGCTCCTTGCGCACGCCCCGCAGCCCGAAGTCGCCCAGCACCCCGATCAGCGCCTCCTCGATGTCGCGCAGGTAGCGGTGCAGGTCCTGGCGGTCCGGCTTGAGGTCGAAGATGGGATAGCCGACCAGCTGCCCGGGTCCGTGGTAGGTCACGTCGCCGCCGCGGCCGGTGTCGAACAGCTCGATGCCGCGCGCCGCGCGCTCCTCCGGCGTCACCAGCACGTTTTCGTCGTGCGAGCCGCTGCCCAGGGTGATGACGTGCGGGTGCTCCAGCAGCAGGAGCGTGTCCGGGATCTCGCCCGCGCGGCGCTGCCGCACCAGCTGCTCCTGCAGCGCCAGCGCGTCGCCGTACGAGATCACCCCCAGGCGCCGCACCTGCATGGGGCGGAAGGAGACGGCGGTCGATTCCATGGTCGTGCTCATGCGGGAAATCAAAAAAGGCGGAGCGAATGGCGCAAGGGCGGCCCCGCCCCCACGCCTTCCGCTCCGCCTCCCCGGCGCCGTCAGCCCGCGGGGAGCGTCACGCGCGCGGCGGGGCTCCACTCCGAGCAGACCACGCCCACACAGGCCCTCACCATGTACTTGTACGTACGCCCCGGGAGCAGTTCCCCGTCCGGGTACGCGGTGGAGCCGGCCGTCACGAAGCCGGCCACCGTCCACGGCCCCAGCGTGCCGTCCAGGTTCCGCAGGCGGCGGGCGATGGTGAACGACGTCTCGTCGGTGCTCGCGTCGGTCCACGTCACCTGCGCGCTGGTGGCGGAGGTCGCGGCGGCCGCCGTCCCCGTGGGGGCAGCCGGCGGGGAGGGGATCACCACGTCGGGGCTCAGCACCCCCGCGGAGCACCCGGCGGCGTTGCAGGCATCGATGTGGTACCGGTACGTCACGCCCGCGACCAGCCCGGTATCGGTGAACGCCGTGGCGTTCCGCTCCGGCGCCGCCAGCGGCTGCAGGGGGGTCCAGGCGCCATTGTCCTGGTGCTGCCGGTGCAGGCGAAAGCCGTCTTCGTTGCCGGCGCCCTCGGTCCAGGTGACCCGCAGCCGGGTGGCGGAGAGCGGGGTGCCGGCAAGGTTCGCCGGGACCGCCGGGGGGGCCATCCAGATCGCTGCGGACCACTCCCAGTCGGAGCACGCGGTATCGTTGCAGGCGCGGATGCGGAAGCGGACGGTGCTCCCGCTGTAGATCCAGGTGTCGTAGTGGACGCGCGAGAAGGGCGCCTGCCAGGAGGCCAGGTGCCAGTCGCCCCAGGTGGAGTCCGCGTTCAGGATCCGCCGGTGCACCTCGAAGTGGGTCGTGGAATCCGTGCCCGCGGTCCAGGTCACCTGCAGCGACGTGTCGGAGAGCAGGGTCGGGACCAGGTTGCTGGGGGCGCTGGGCGCGGTAGCGGACGGGCTGGCAGACGCGAGTGTGCCCGCGGGGTCGTCGCTCGGAGGAACCAGCGGAGCCGCATCGGTGCACGCGGCCAGCACGGCGAGCGCCAGCACGGCGCCGACACGGCGTAGAAGCATGGATCCCCCGGCAAAGGAGAAGGGAACGGAAGAACCGATCGGCAGGGACGGCGGCAGGCGCGAGACCGGCCGGGATCAAATAGCACGCGAACGCGACAAACCGCAACGTTTGCAAGATGGGAGCGATCGTCGCGAGAACGCCTGCGAACGGAGCAGCGGGAAAAAGAGAGGCCGGCCCAGCGGGCCGGCCTCGAAGCATCCGGGCGGATCACGCCGCCGGGCTCAGGCCTCTTCGGGGAAGTTCTCCAGCAGCTGCTTGATGCGCGCCAGGAACTGGTCGCCGTCGGCGCCGTTCACCAGGCGGTGGTCGTAGCCCAGCGAGATGAAGCCTCGCTTGCGGGGGACGATGGCGTGGTTGCCGTACTCGTCCTGCACCACCGCCGGCCGCATCTCCACACCGCCCACGCCCAGGATGTCCACCTGCGGCTGGTTGATGATCGGGAACCCGATCGTCGTCCCGAAGATCCCGGGGTTGGTGATGGTGAAGGTGCCGCCCTGGATCTCGTCCGGCTTGAGCTGCTTGCCGCGCGCCCGCGTGGCGATGTCGTTCACCCGCTTGGCCAGCCCCACCAGCGACAGCTCATCCGCGTTCTTCACCACCGGCACGATCAGGCCGTTGTCCAGCGCCACCGCGATCCCCAGGTTGACCTCGGCGCGGTAGATGATCTCGTGGTTGCTGTAGCTGGCATTGATCTTGGGGAACTCGCGCAGCGCCCGCGCCACCGCCCACGCGATGAAGTGGGTGTAGGTGACCTTTACGCCCTGCTCTTCCCACAGCCTGCGGTTCTTCGCGCGGATGCGGTCCAGCCGCGTGTAGTCCACCTCGAAGTACGAGTGCACGTGCGGGCTGATGCGCCGCGACTGCACCATGTTGTTGGCGATGATCTGCGTCATCCGGCTGGCCGGCTCCACGCGGTCGTTCGGCCCCGCGGCCACCGTGGGGTGCTGCGGCGTGCCGTAGAACTCGTCCCACGGGAACGCGCCCTCGTACGCGGGTGCGGGCTGGCGGGGCGCGGGCGGACGCTGGGCCGGCGGCGTGGGGGCGGCCGGCGCCCCGGACGGAGCCGCGGCCACGGCGGGCGCCGCCTTCTGCTCCTCCACGTAGCGAAGGATGTCCTCCTTGGTCACGCGCCCGTTGCGCCCCGTCCCCGGCACCTGGTGCACGGCCACGTTGTGCTCCGCCGCGATCTTGCGGACCAGCGGGGTGCTCTTCGTCCGCAGGCGCTCCTCCAGCGTGTGCGGCCCCTCGCCCAGCGGCGCGCCGGCCGCCGACGCCGGCGCCGCGGCGGACCCGTTCCCGGCCCCGGTGGAGGCGGACGCCGTGGCGCCGGCCGGCACGCGGCTGCCGTCGGCGGGCACGCCCGCCCCGCCGCCGCTCTCCACCTGGCCCACCGTGGACTCCGGGAGCACGGTGGACTTCTCCTCCGGCACCTGGATGTGGTCGCTGGCTCCCGCGGGCGCGGGCGCGGCAGGAGGCGCGGCGGCGGCCGCGGCGCCGGCTTCCGTCTCGATGTAGGCCACGATGGTGCCCACCTCGACGGTCTGCCCCTCGTTCACCACCACCTCGGCCAGCACGCCGGCCACGGGCGAGGGGATCTCCGCGTCTACCTTGTCGGTGGAGATCTCCATGATGGGCTCGTCGCGCTCCACCCGGTCACCCACCTTCTTGAGCCACACGGACACGGTGCCCTCGGCGATGGACTCGCCCATCTGGGGCATCGGGACTTCTATGCGGGCCATGGTGCTTGGTCCTGTGTTTGGGCCTGGTCTCAGCCGGTCAGCCGGTGTCTCTCGTTCGCCTGGGGAATAGGGAATAGGGAATAGGGAATAGCCTGCAACTGCCTGGCTCCCTCATCCCTCCCTGGCGCGTCGGCGCCCGCTATTCCCTGTTCCCTATTCCCTATTCCCTAGTAGTTCGCCAGGAACCGCGCCGCCTTCACCACGTCCTCCACCTGCGGCAGGAAGTAGTCCTCCAGCGGCGGGCTGTACGGCACGGGCGCGTCCACGGCCGCCACGCGCAGCGGGGGCGCGTCCAGCCACTCCCACGCCTTCTCGTTGACCCGCATGGCGATCTCGCCCGCGATGCCGCCCGTGCGGGTGTCCTCGTGCACGATCAGCAGGCGGTTGGTCTTCTTCACCGACTGGATGACGGCGTCCTCGTCCAGCGGCAGCAGCGTGCGCAGGTCGATGATCTCCACCGCCAGCCCGTCCTCCTTCTGCAGCACCTCCGCCGCCTCGGCGCTCTTGTGCACCATCGCCGCGTAGGTGACGATCGTCAGGTCCTTCCCCTCGCGGTGCGTGCGGGCTTTGCCCAGCGGTACGACAAAATCCTCCTGCGGCAGCGTCTCGCGCAGCTGCGGGCGGCGGTACAGCCACTTGTGCTCGAAGAAGAGCACCGGGTCGTCGTCGCGGATGGCCGCCTTGATCAGGCCCTTGGCGTCGTACGCCGTCGACGGGTAGACGATCTTGAGCCCCGGCGTGTGGAAGAACGCCATCTCCGGGTTCTGGCTGTGGAACGGCCCGCCCCGCACGCCGCCGCCGCTGGGGCCGCGGATCACCATTGGCACGCCGCCGCTGCCGCGGTAGCGGCTGGTGGCGATGTAGTTGGTGATGATGTCGTAGGCGCAGGAGATGAAGTCGATGAACTGCATCTCCACCACCGGGCGCATGCCCATGTGCGCCGCGCCCGCGGCCGCGCCGGTGAAGCCGATCTCGCTGATGGGCGTGTCAACCACGCGCGACGGGCCGAAGTGGTCCAGGAACCCCTCGGTCATCTTGAACGCGCCGCCGTACGCGCCGATGTCCTCGCCCATCACGAAGACGCGCTCGTCGCGCTCCATCTCCTCCCACATCCCCTCGCGGATCGCCTCCAGGAGGGTGACGGGCTTGCCCTGCTCCGTGAGCCGCACGTGCTCCGGCTTTTCGATTACGGTCGCCATCGTTGGGTTCGGCGGGTCAGGCTCGGGTGGGGTCGGCGGGCTCGTAGCGCGTCCACGGCGCGTTCACCGGGCCGTCCCCGTACACGTCGGTCAGCGCCTCCTCCGGCGCGGGCAGCGGGCTCTTCTCCGCCTCGGCAACGGCCTCGTCCAGCTCGCGGTCGATGTCGCGCCCGATGGCGGTCAGCTCCTCCGCCGTCGCCCAGCCGTTGTCCAGCAGCGTCTTGACGTAGCGGTCGATCGGGTCGTTCGTCGCCGCCCAGCGCTCGATCTCCGCCGGGTCCACGTACGTCTGCGCGTCGTGCTGCGCGTGGCCCTTGCGGCGGTAGGTCATGAACTCCAGCAGCGTGGGCCCCTCGCCCGCGCGGGCCCGATCGACCGCGCGCTTCGAGGCGGCGTAGACGGCCAGCATGTCGTTGCCGTCCACCTGCTCGCCCGGCATGCCGTACCCCGCCGCCTTGTCCACGAACGACCGGGCCGCCGTCATCAGCCGCGTCGGGGTCGAGTAGGCCCACCGGTTGTTCTCGACGATGATCACCAGCGGCAGCTTCTGCACGGCGGCGAAGTTCACGCCCTCGTGAAAGGCGCCCGTGGAGGTGGCCCCGTCGCCGATGTACACCATCCCCACCCGGTCCTCGCCGCGCTGCCTGAAGGTGAGCGCCACCCCCGCCATCACCGGGATCAGGTCGCCCAGCGGGCTGATCTGGCCGATGAACCCGCGGTCGAAGTCCGTGATGTGGAT
The DNA here is from genome assembly GCA_036260235.1 of Longimicrobium sp. GTDB lineage: Bacteria > Gemmatimonadota > Gemmatimonadetes > Longimicrobiales > Longimicrobiaceae > Longimicrobium. The sequence goes on along the minus strand of DATAAG010000437.1, from coordinate 3,330 downwards.
GTTGAGCTCCTTGCCGCGCGCCAGCGAGTCGCCCTTGGCCATGTACTGGCGCACCACCTCCACCGGCCGGGTGCCGATGGTCAGCATGGAGCCCAGGTTGCGGATGAGCGGCGAGAGCATGTCGCCCGTCCCGTCCTCGCGGCGCCGAAGCGCGTACGCGGACGCCACCGACTCGCCCTCCTGCCCCAGCGAGCGGAACAGCCCGCCCACCACCTTGCTCTGCTTGAAGAGCAGCTCGAGCTTTTCCTCTAGGCTGCGGGTAAGCCGCACCAGCCGGTACATCTCCAGGAGCTGCTCGCGCGAGAGCCCGTGGGGAATGGCGGCGGTGGGACGGGCCCTGGTTCGGTTCGCCATGTCGATCGTGACCGTGCACGCGGGGCCGCGCGGGCGTGGTCCCCGGCGGCCAGAAGCGCGACAACTTGGCCCGCGGCGGGCGGGGAGTCAAGCGAAGGCGGCGGGATGGTGGGGTGATGGAGTGATGGAGTGATGGAGTGATGGAGTGATGGAGTGATGGAGTGATGGAGTGATGATGGAGTGTACGGCTGACAGGCCGGGGGGGAGGCGTAGGCGGCGGACCGTTCGGCCGCGGGGTGGCACTCCGCGGCCAGCAGTTTCACGGGTGAGCGTTCTTGACACGAGGGAGCCGCACCTGTGAGCCACCATCCTCTTCATCCCGCTCCTCACCGCTTTTGCAACGGCCGCCTGCTCGCAGGAGCCCCGCGCCTTCACGGACAGGGGCACCTCCACGGACACGGGTAGCTACACGGACACGGCAAAGGGCATCCGCGCCGCGCCGGGAACCTAGTTCCAGATCTCCTCCCTCAAGTCCGCCCAGAGCACCGGGTACCAGTGGGTGCTGGTGGATTCGGCCGGGCTCGGCGGCGTGCGGGTGGTCGGCACGGACTACCGCGTCCCGCGCGAGCTGCGCGACCGCAGCGGAGCAGGCGGGCATTGAGACGTGGACGCTGGAAGCCCTTCGCCCCGGCGACGCCCTCGTCTCCCTGATCTACGTGCGCTCCTGGGAAAACACCGCGCCACAGGACACCCCCCGCTTCGCGTCCTCATCGAGTAAACCCGCGGCCATGGTGTACGAGCGCGGACCGCAGGGGGCGAACTCTGCTCACTCTGCTGACTCTGCGTGAGGCCCCTCTTTCCCCGCCCGTGCACGAACGACGGCGGCGCCCCGCAGGGTGCGAGGCGTCGCCGTTCGTCATCCACCGAAACACCTACTCCGTGTCCGCCGCGCCCTCGCGCTTGGGCGTCTCGGCGTCGCCCGTGCCGCGGCGGCGCGAGGGCGGGTCGTTGCCCTCTTCGCGGGCACGGCGGCGGGCGCTTGCCGACTGCGCGGAGGTCGGCGGCACCAGGCGGCGGTTCGGCTCGTCCCACTGGCCGGCGGTGCCGGCGCGGCCCGCGCGCCAGCGCTCGCCCAGCGTGGGCTCCGGGTCGAACGGATGGCCGTACTTCCTGTCCAGGTAGAAGTTGGCGATCTTGGCCGCCAGCGGCGCCGCCGCGTCGCCGTGCAGCCCGTGCTCCACGATCACCGCCACCACGATCTCCGGGTTGCCCCCCGGCCGCCCGGCAAAGCCCACGAACCAGCCGTGGTCGTCGCCCTGCGAGTTCTGCGCGGTGCCCGTCTTTCCGTACAGCTTGTAGCGCGCCAGGCTGGACTGCAGCGCCGTGCCGTCCGGCTCCGTCACCAGGCGCAGCCCCTCCCACAGCGCCTCCAGCCCCGTGGCGTCCAGCCCCAGGTCGATCCCCCGCTCCTTCTCCGCCGAGTCGCTGGTCACCAGCCGCGGCGGCGGCGCGGTGCCGTTGCCGGCGATGGCGCTGTAGACGTACGCCATCCGCAGCGGCGTCTGCGCGTTGGGTCCCTGCCCGATGGCAAGGCTCATCACGTCCGACGGCACCGCCTCGGTGCCGAAGTACTCCTTGTACCAGGCCACGTCGCGGGGAAAGATCCCCGGCCTCTCCGCCGGCAGGTCGATCCCGGTACGCGCCGTGAAGCCCAGCCGGGCCCCCGCCCGGGTGAGCTCCTGCAGGCCGATGCGGATGCCCACCTGGTAGAAGTAGACGTTGCACGAGTTCTCGATGGCCTGCGCCAGGTCCAGCGAGCCGTGCCCGCGCCGGTACCAGCACCGCGAGTAGCGGCCCGCGTACGCCATCCCGCCCGTGCAGCTGATGGGCATGCGCGTGCTCTGGGTCAGGATGCCCCGCTGGATGCCGATGGCCGCCGTGATCGTCTTGAAGGTGGAGGCCGGCGGGTACTGCGCGTTGATGGTGCGGTCCAGCAGCGGCTTGTCCGGGTCCGTGTTCAGCGCGCCCCACAGCCGCGGGGGAATGCGGCCCACGAAGGCGTTGGGGTCGTAGCTGGGATGGCTGTACAGCGTCAGGATCTCGCCGGTGGAGGGCACCATGGCCACCACCGCGCCCTTCATGGTGTCGGGAAACACCTGGTGCGTGTACTCCTGCAGCTTCAGGTCCAGCGTGAGCTTCAGGGGGTTCCCGGGCACCGGCGCGCGGGCGCCCACGGTGGAGCGCGGGTCCACCACGCGCCCCTTGGCGTCCACCTCGACGAAGCGCGCGCCGTCGCGCCCGGCGAGCATGAGCTCGTACTGCTTCTCGATTCCCGCCTGGCCGATCAGCCGCCCCTGCTTGTAGTCCGCCTGGCGGTACTCGGGCAGCTCCAGCTGCTCCCGGGTGATCTCCGTGACGTAGCCGGTGATGTGGCCGATGGCCTCGCCCGCGGGATAGAAGCGCTGCGGCCGCTCCACCACCATCAGGTTGGGGAAGGCGGCGCGCCGTTCCTCGATGGCCGCCGCCTGCGAGAAGGTGGCGCGGTCCGTCACCTCCAGCAGGTCGTGCGGGCGCCGGTTGCGGCGCTCCATCAGCTCCTCGAGGTTCTCCCCCGCCAGCCCCAGGAACGGCGCCAGGTCGTTGAGCGTGTTGCGCACCAGCGCGCTGTCGCCGGGAAGCACGGCGATGGAGTAGGCGGTGATGCTGGTGGCCACCACCTCGCCATTGCGGTCCAGGATGGTGCCGCGCGGCGCGGGGATGGGAATGCCGCGCAGGCGGTTCTCCTCCGACCGCTGCGCGTACTGCTCGCCCGCCATCACCTGCGTGTGGAAGAAGGCGGTGAGCAGCACGGCGATGATGAACGTCACGGCGAAGATGGCGCCCAGCGAGCGCCGCTGCCGGGTGTCGGGCAGAAAGAGCCTCATGGCGGTTGCTGCTGATTTTCCAGTGCTGCCGGGTCTCCGGCTCAGCGCGCAGACCCGCAAGTCCTGCGCCCTTGGGGTGAGCGGGTGATGGGGTGATGGAGTGATGGAGTGA
>DATAAG010000436.1:0-5349 GCA_036260235.1 Longimicrobium sp. | reverse complement strand
CCCGCCGCACCCGCCATTCGCGCCGCAGCACTTCGATGAGCGACACGCACACCCCCGCCGCGCCCACGAACGACCGCGTCGCGGCGGCGCTGGAGAACTGGAAGCGCAGGCTGCTGGACCTGAGCAAGCGCAACCGCGCGCTCAACTTCCGCATGACGCGCTCGTCCACCGTCGCCATCGTCGACGAGCGGGCCGCGGAGGTCTTCCGCCGCCTGTACCTGGCCGAGAAGGCCATGCGCTTCCAGGCCGCCCGGCCTCCCGCCCCCGCATCGCCTATCGCCGCAACGGCATCCCCCGCCGCGCCTGACCCCTCGTCCGCCATCGCTCCCGCGCACCCGGGGGCCGCGTCGATCTCCGCTGCGCCGCCCGAACCCGCCCCTCCTCCAGTCCGCGAAGGCGGACTTCGCGAATTTCCAGCGGCGAATTCATTCGCTCCCGGGGCCGGAGCTCGCGAGGTTTCTGCCCCGGAGCCGATCACACCCCTGGATGCGGGATCGTCCTCGGATTCCATCGATACGTCGGAGACGGGTGCCGCCCATCACCCGCCGTCACTGTCTCCCCTCGATCCCCCGCCGCTCCCGTTGACCGACACGCCGGGCTCGGCGGATGCGGAGCCGACCGACGCCTTCGACGACCTGGCGGGGGATGACGACGCGCTCGCCGCGGCCGCGGAGTGGACGCCGTACGAGGCTGCCGCACTCGCGACGAAGCACCGCGACGACGTGCTGCAGACCACCTCGCCGCCGGACCGGCTGGACGTGTCGCTGCGGCGCATCGAGGAGCAGGCGCGCGAGACGCAGGAGGAGCAGGGCGTCAACGCCCTCTTCCTGGCGCTGGGGATGCTGCACTACACGGAATCGAAGGACTCCGGGCAGGTGTTCCGCGCGCCGCTCGTCCTCCTCCCCGTGCGGCTGGCGCGCGCCTCGGCGGGGGCGGGCTACACGCTTTCCGTCACGGACGACGAGTACATCGTCAACCCCGCGCTGGCGGAGCACCTGCGCCGCGACTACGGGATCGCGCTGCCGGAGCTGCCGGACCCCGCCGCCATCCCCGACGACTACGACCTGCAGCACTTCTTCGCCGCCGCGGCCGAGGCGGTGCGGGCGCACCCCGGGTGGCGGGTGACGGACGAGATCTACCTGGGGCTGTTCGCCTTCCAGAAGTTCGTGATGTACAAGGACCTGGAGGCCAACGGCGCCGCCTTCGCGTCGCACCGCCTGGTCCGCCGCCTGGTCACGCGCACCGGCGACCAGTTCGCCGCGCTCCCCGACGACGTGCGGCGGATGGACCTGGACGCGCACTTTCCGCCCGAGTCCACCGCGCAGGTCGTGGACGCCGACGCCAGCCAGCTGCGCGCCATCGCCGCCGTGTCGCGCGGGCACGACCTGGTGCTGGAGGGGCCCCCGGGGACCGGGAAGTCGCAGACCATCACCAACCTGATCGCGCAGGCGCTGCACGCGGGGCAGTCCGTGCTCTTCGTGGCGGAGAAGATGGCGGCGCTGCAGGTGGTGCACGAGCGGCTGGTGCGCGCCGGCCTGGGCGACTTCTGCCTGGAGCTGCACAGCACCAGGTCCAACAAGCGCGCCGTGGTCAAGGAGATCGCCCGCTCGCTGGACGCCTCGCTGCAGCGCCCGCGCACCGGCGAGTCCGTCGCCGACCGCCTCTCCGGCGTGCGCCACACCCTCACCGAATACGCCGACGCCGTCCACACGCCGTTCGGGGCCGCCGGCTTTACCCCCTACCACGGCTTCGGCGAGCTGATGGCGCTGCGCGACGCGCCCAGGGTGCGGCTGCAGAAGCCGATCACCGCCGTCACCCGCGCGCAGTTCGACGACGCGGTGCGCGCGCTGGAGGACCTCGCGAAGGCGGCGGAGGCGGTCGGCGACGTGCGCACGCACCCCTGGCGCGACTCGCGGCGCACGCTCTGGCCGGAGGACGCGCTGGACGATGCGCGCGATCTCATCGCCGAGCTCCGCGCGCGGCTGGCGGAGACCGTGGAGCACGCCGCCGCGCTCGTATCCGCCCTCCACCTGCCGCCGCTCGCCACCTTCGCGGAGGTGGATGGCGCACTGCGCGCGGCGGAGGTCATCGCCCGCTCGCCGGGGGCGCCGCTGGCGGTGCTGACGAGCGCGGAGTGGAACCAGCCGCCGCGGCAGGCGGTGGAGCTCATCGCCCGCGGGCGGCGCGTGGCGGAGCTGAACCGCCGCATCACGCACTGGTTCACGCCGGACGTGCTGCAGCAGGACCACGCCGCCGACGCGCAGCTCATGGAAGAAAAGGAGAGCAGCCCCTTCCGCTTCCTCAACTTCCTCAGCGGCAGGCACCGCGCGATCAAGCGGCGCTGGCTCGCCTGGCGCCACGCATCCTTCACCGGCTCGCTGCTGGAGCAGGCCGCCGAGATGCGGAAGGTGGACGAGCTGCGCCGCGAGCGCACCACCATGACGGCGCTGGATCCCGTCGGCCGCGAGATGTTCGGCGCGCTGTGGCGGGGGGAGGCGTCGGACTGGGATGCGCTGGATGCGTACGTGCGGTGGGTGGCCGAGTACCGCGCCGTCGCCGTGGAGCGCGCGCTGCCGGACGCCACCGCGCAGGTCGCCACTCGGCCGCGTCCGGACGTGGCGCCGGCGGATGCGCTCCGCGCGTCATCCGATGCCGCCGCGCGGGCGCTGGAGGGGCTGCGCGCGCTGGCGCAGTGGCCGCCGGACTACCTGCAGGACGCGCCGCTGGCGGAGATCGCGGAGCGTGCCGCCGCGCTGGAGGCGGGGATCGGCCTGGCGCCCCGCTGGGCCGCGTTCGAGCTGGTGCGCGCGAAGGTCGCGGACGGCGCCGCCGGCGAGCTGCTCGGGCCCGCGATGGCGGGCGGGCTCGCGTTCGCCGATCTCCCCGCCGCCTTCCGCCGGGCCTTCCACCAGAAGTGGGTCACCGCCGCCGTGCAGGAGCGCGAGCCGCTGCGGCAGTTCGCCACGCTCTCGCACGAGCAGCGGGTGGCGGAGTTCCGCAGGCTGGACGAGGCGGTGCTCCGCCAGAACCGCGACGCCCTCGTCGGCCGGCTGCGGGACGCGGTGCAGGCGCGGCTGCGCGAGCCCGCCGCGAAGGAGGCCATGCCCTTCCTGCAGTCGCAGATGGCCCGCGAGCGCCGCCACGCGCCGCTGCGCCGCACGCTGCAGCACTCCGGCGCCGCCATCCGCGCCATCAAGCCCTGCTTCATGATGAGCCCGCTCACCGTGGCGCAGCTGCTGGATGGCGGCGGTCCCTCGTTCGACGTCGTGATCTTCGACGAGGCCAGCCAGCTCCCCTCGGAAGACGCGGTGGGCGCCATCGTCCGCGGCCGCCGGCTGGTGGTGGTGGGCGATCCGCGCCAGCTGCCGCCCACCAACTTCTTCTCCGTGATGAGCGGCCAGGCCACCGCGGAGCTGGCGGAAGACGGCACGCCGCTCTTCGAGGACACGGAGAGCGTGCTGGAGGAGTTCCTGGGCGCCGGCGTGCCGAAGACGCGGCTGCGGTGGCACTACCGCAGCGCGCACGAGTCGCTCATCACCTTCTCCAACGTCTCCTTCTACGACGCGGACCTGCACACCTTTCCCAGCGTCGACGCCGCGAGCGCCGACGCGGGCCTGCAGTTCGTGCACGTCCAGGACGGCGTGTACGAGGGCAAGGGCCTGAACCTGGTGGAGGCGCGGCGCGTGGTGGACGAGGTGGTGCGCCACGCCAGGACCGAACCGGACGTCAGCCTGGGCGTGGGCACCTTCAACCTGCGCCAGCAGCTGGCCATCCAGGACGAGCTGGAGCTGCGCCGGCGCCAGGACCCGTCGCTGGAGCCGTTCTTCAGCCGCGAGCGCGCGGAGCCGTTCTTCGTCAAGAACCTGGAGAACATCCAGGGCGACGAGCGCGACGTCATCCTCCTGAGCGTGACCTACGGCCGCGGCCGCGACGGGCGCATCCGCTACAACTTCGGGCCGATCAACGGCGAGAACGGGTGGCGGCGCCTGAACGTGCTCACCACCCGCGCGCGGCGGCGGATGGTGGTCTTCTCCTCCATGCGCGGCGACGACATCGCCCCCACCGCGGCCCAGTCCCGCGGCCCCGCGCTGCTGCGCGAGTTCCTGCTCTACGCCGAGCGGGGACAGCTGCAGAGCGCCTCGGCAGCCCTTGCCGCGGAGGCGGAGTCGCTCTTCGAGCGGCAGGTGATGGAGGAGCTGACGCGGCGCGGCGTGCGCCTGCAGGCACAGGTCGGCGCGGCGGGGTATCGGATCGACATGGCGGTGGTGGATGACGAGATGCCCGGCCGCTACGTCTGCGGCATCGAGTGCGACGGCGCCGCCTACCACGCCAGCGAGACCGCGCGGGACCGCGACCGGCTGCGGCAGCAGGTGCTGGAGGCGCGCGGCTGGCAGATCCACCGCGTCTGGTCCACCGACTGGTTCAAGGACCGCGAGGGGCAGGTCGAGCGGCTGATGAAGCTGATCGACGCCTCGCGCGTGCACACCCGCGAAGCCGCCGCCGCCCGCGAGGCGGAAGCCCAGGCGCGCCGCCTGGAGGCGGAGCAGCGCGAGCAGGTGCGCGTGGAGAAGATCGTCGGCGAGGGCGGGGGAGAGCCGTCCGCCCCGCCCCCGCCCGACGAGCCCGCCGCCATCCCGGTGGCGCCGTACGAGATGGCGGAGGTGACGCCGCGCTGGGCGGGGACGGACATCCTGGCCAGCCCGCAGTCGCTGCTGCTGGCCGCGCTGCGCGAGGTGGTGGATGCCGAGGCCCCCGTGCACGTGGACGACGTGGAGGCGCGCGTGGCGGCCATGTGGGGGCTGGCGCGCACCGGCTCGCGCATCAGCGCGCGGATCGGCTACGCCATCGTGGCGGCGGCCGCGCAGGGCATCCTGGAGCGTCGCGGCGACTTCGTCTACGCGCCGGACCGCGCCGTCACCGTCCGCTCGCGGCGGGACACGAAGATCCCGGCGGAGCGCATCGCGCCGGAGGAGTACCGCGAGGCGGCGCTGGCGGTGCTGCGAACGCGGGGCGGCCTGCCCAGGAAGGAGCTGACGGCGGAGGTGCGGTCGCTGCTGGGCTTCAGCCGCACCGGCGCGCGCCTGGAAGAAGCCATCGGCGCCGCCCTGGACGCCCTCCTGGCCGACGGCACCTGCGGCGAAGCCAGCACCGGCATCCGCCTGCGCGAGGAGCAAATCGTACGATCGAGTTGACGGATTCGTGTTGCCATCGACTAAACGACCACCGGCTAAAGCCGGTGGGTTGTTGGGCCGCTGAAAGCGGCACTGGACAGGCTAAAGCCTGCTGAAACGTCCCGGGGCTGGAAGCTCCCTGAAGAAGGGACTGAAACTCCCTCTGCTACTCTGGATC
>DATAAG010000435.1:0-1663 GCA_036260235.1 Longimicrobium sp. | reverse complement strand
TGTTCATCAGGTCGGTCAGCCGGTCTCCATCATGCCGCACCTTGCTCACACGCGCCATCCGGGCCTCCCTCAGGTTGGGGTCCGGTGGTAATCTACTCCCCTGAGGTGAACAAAGTAAACGGTATTGCGCCTGCGCGGACTCGGCGGCCCGGCCGTGTGCGGCGTCTCATTCACGCATCTGCGTGTCCGCGCCAGGGGGACTGCCGGGTTCGATCCGCAACGAGCATCCATGCCGGGCGCGGTGACCATGCGCCGCGCCGTCCGCCGTCCATCTCTTTCCAGGAGGTATCCGTGAAGATCAAGCTGAACCCGGAGTCGCTCGAGGTGCAGAGCTTCGAGGCTGCCGCCGAGGGGCTCCAGGCGCGGGGAACCGTGCAGGCGCACCAGAACACGCGGCTCGCGCAGTGCTACAGCCAGAACTCGTGCGTCTTCCCGTGCACGCACGAGCCGGACTGGTGCGTGTAGCCCGCGCCTTCGCGGCGCGGCGCGGCTCTGCCCGCGCCGCGGCCCGCCTTCGTCCAGCGGATCAGGGCGCCTGCCCCCGCAGCGCCGCGATCTGCTGCGCCGCGTGGGTGTTTCCCGGATCGAGCTCCAGCGAGCGCTCGTAGGCGCGGATGGCGCGCACGCGGTCGCCCAGCGCCGCGTATCCATCCCCCAGGCTGTCGTGGACGTTGGCCGACGCGGGGAACTCCGCGGCGTTCAGCTCGAACACCGCGACCGCGTCCGCCGGCCTGCCAAGGGAGAGTAGCCGGTACCCCAGGCCGTTGAGCAGCCCCTCCGGAAAGGCGTCCGCCGGGTAGCGGGCCTTCAGCTCGCGGTAGAGCGCGATCCCGGCGGCGGCGCCGTTCTCCCGCAGGCGGCGCTCGATGGCCAGCCGCACGATGCGCGCGGGCGCGTCGTACGGTTCACGGCCCATCCACGCAACGGCGGGATGCGGGGCCGCGAAAGGTCCGCCCGCCCGGGCAAGCAGCTCGCCCGCGATCCCCAGCCCGGTGGTGCTGTTCGCCAGGTACACCAGCGCGTCGCCGCGCGACGGATCGGCGATCGCGAACGCGGTGAAGCCGGAGTTGGAGTTGTCGCCGTGGTGCCAGACGAGCGAGCGCCGCCCGTCCCACTCCACGGACCACCCGAGCGCCCAGGCGACCCCCTCCGCCACCTGGACGTGGGGCGCCATCCACGCCGCGCGCGTGGCGCGCCGCAGGCCGGTGCCGCGCACGGCCGCGGCCAGGAAGAGCGCGTAGTCGTGCGCGGTGGTGTGCAGGCTGGACGGCGCCCGGGGCTCGCGCGGGCGCGTGGGCGTGCGCGCCTCGCCGAAGCCGCCGTGGCCCGTCGCCGCGTCGGGCCCGAAGTCGTCGCGCCAGACGTAGCTGCTGCGCGCCATCCCCAGCGGCGCGAACACCTCCCGGCGCACCAGCTCCTCCAGCGGAGTGCCGGTGACCCGCTCCAGCACCCGCCCCAGGTACGCGAACCCCTCGCCCGAGTAGCGAAAGCGCTCGCCGGGGGTGAACGCCAGCGCCAGCGGCTCCCCACCGATGCGCTCGTTCTGCAGCCCGGTCGTGTGGCTGAGCACCATGCGGGCGGTCATGCGCCGCGCGCGCGGGTCCTGCGCCAGCGCAGGCTCCGGGAGGTAGTCCCAGAGCGGCCGGTCCAGCTCCAGGACGCC
>DATAAG010000434.1:0-1852 GCA_036260235.1 Longimicrobium sp. | reverse complement strand
CCCCCACTTCGCCGGGCTGTTCGCGCAGCTGCGCTGGGGCGCGCTCTGGCGCGAGATCGCGGCCACGCGCCGGCTGCACGGCTACTCGCCAGCGGCCTCGATGATGCACGTGGCCAACGTCCTGCTGCCGCGGCCGGTGCGAAAGGTGGCGCGGCGGCTGGGCGCGCGGACGGTGCAGGCGCCGGGATGGCTGGACCTGCGGGCGCTGGACGCGCGGCCGTCGGACCCGTTCGCGGACCGGGGGGCCGCCACGCCCGACGTGCGGGCGCTCTCCATCGCGCAGCTGACGGCCACCAACCTGCAGATGCTGCTGCACTGGGAGGACCGCGACTCCATGGCGCACTCCATCGAGTCGCGGGTGCCGTTCCTGGACTACCGGCTGGTGGAGTTCGTGCTGGGGCTGCCGGTGGAGTACAAGCTGGCGGGGGGGATGACCAAGCGCGTGCTGCGCGAGGGGATGCGCGGGGTGCTGCCGGAGCGGGTGCGCACGCGGGTGGACAAGCTGGGCTTCGCCACCCCGGAGGAGGTGTGGGTGCGGGAGGAGGCGCCGGAGCGCTTTCGCCAGGCGGTGCGCCGCGCGGTGGAGGTGTCGGGGGGCATCCTGACCGGGGAGGCGGTGGAGAAGACGGAACGCATCCTCGCCGGGACGGAGCGGTTCGAGCCGTTCCCCTGGCGGGTGATCAGCTTTGCCTCGTGGCTGGAGACGTTCGGAATCCGTGGCTGAGACATTCGTGGCAGGGACGGCGGACGCGGCACCGCCCGCGGAAGGTGACGCGCTGAAGGTGCTCTCCGTGGTGGGCGCGCGCCCGCAGTTCATCAAGGCGGCGACGGTGTCGCGGGCGCTGACGGCCCGCCCGGGGGTGCGCGAGGTGATGGTGCACACCGGGCAGCACTTCGACGTCAACATGTCGGACGTGTTCTTCGGCGAGCTGGAGATCCCCGAGCCGGCGTACAACCTGGGGATCCGGGCCGCGGGGCACGGCGCCATGACGGGGCGCATGCTGGAGGCGATCGAGCAGGTGATGCTGGACGAGCGCCCGGACGTGCTGCTGGCGTACGGCGACACCAACTCCACCCTGGCCGCCGCGCTGGCGGCCGCCAAGCTGCACCTGCCGGTGGTGCACGTGGAGTCGGGGCTGCGCTCGTACAACCGGATCATCCCGGAGGAGGTGAACCGGGTGCTGACGGACCACGCCTCGGACCTGCTGCTGGCGCCCACGCAGACGGCCGTGGACAACCTGATGCGCGAGGGCTTTCCGCCGGAGCGGGTGGCGCTGGTGGGGGACGTGACCTACGACGCGGCGCTGTACTACGGCGAGGCGGCGGAGCGGCGCAGCACCATCCTCCAGCGGCTGGGGGTGGAGTCGAAAGGGTACGCGATCGCTACGGTACACCGGGCGGAGAACACGGGGTGCGAGCGCAGCCTGCGCGCCATCTTCGGCGCGTTCGCCGCGCTGGCGGCGGAGCTGCCGGTGGTGCTCCCCCTGCACCCGCGCACCCGCGGCGCGCTGGCGGCGGCGGGGGTGCGTACGGAGGGCGTCCCCGGGCTGCACCTGGTGGAGCCGGTGGGCTACCTGGACATGGCGATGCTGACGAAGCACGCGCGGCTGGTGGCCACGGACTCCGGCGGGGTGCAGAAGGAGGCGTTCTTCTACCGCGTGCCGTGCGTGACGCTGCGCCCGGAGACGGAGTGGACGGAGCTGGTGGAGCTGGGATGGAACGTCCTGGCGCCGCCCACGGACGCGGAGACGCTGGAAACCGTGCTGCGGCGGTCGGTGGGGCGCACCGGCCGCGAGGGCCAGCCGTACGGCGACGGCCGCTCCTCGGAGCGCGTGGCGGAGCTGCTGCTCGC